>NZ_JBAIYR010000322.1:0-2721 GCF_036763145.1 Desulfovibrio sp. 1188_IL3213
CGGATCGGCAGTCGCCTCCTGTTCCGTTTCCGCTTCGGCATTCTGCCGGCTGGCGGCGCTGTCTGCCGGTTCCATCCGCAGGCGCAGGATCAGTTTCCGGTCGGCCTCAAGCACGGTAAAGGTCCAGCCGCGCAAGGTGAAGCTTTCTCCGGGGCCGGGTACATGCCCCGCCTCCATGCTGAGATAGCCGCCGATGGTATCCACTTCGTCCGAATCAAGGTCCACGCCCATGTCCTCAAGGTCTTCAAGCAGCGCACGGCCCGTGAGCTCGTAAATATTGTCGCCTATGGGGCGGATATCTTCCTCGCGCGGAGTATCGTGTTCGTCTTCAATGTCGCCCACGATTTCTTCCAGCACGTCCTCAATGGTGATGAGGCCGGAGGTTCCACCGTATTCGTCCAGGGCAATGGCGATATGCTGCTTGCGGGCGCGGAACTCCTGAAGCAGCGTGCGGATGGACTTGGTTTCAGGCACAAAGAACGGCTCGCGTATGAGGGCGGCCAGCGATGAGACCTTGCCCTCGCCGTCAAGCATGCTGCGCAACAGATCCTTGGCATGCAGGATGCCCACGATATTGTCGCGGGTTTCCTTGTAAACGGGAATGCGGGAATGCCCGGAGCGGACAATGATGGCTGCCACCTCTGCCATGGGCATGTCATGAGGTACGCAGTCGATGTCGGTGCGTGGAATCATGGTGTCCTGCACCTGGAGATCGTTGAAACGCAAAATGCCGAGCAGCATGGATTCCTCTTCGGGTTCCACCTCGCCATCGGCGCGCGCTTCAAGAATGGCTTTTTCCAGAGATTCCTGATCATCGTGCCCGAACAGTCTGCTCAGGCGCGACCAGATGGTACTATGACCTTCCGAACCACCGTCCAATGTAGTCTCCTTGGTTGGGAATGGAACCGGGCCGCACTATGCTGCCCGTGGGCCATGTTTGCCGCGCGGCGTGCCGCGCCTGCTTTCGGCGGTTTGGCCGCAGCACTGCACAATGGCGGCAAATTTTTCTCCGGCGTGGCCGTGCGTTACGCGGCCAGACCGAGGTCTCTTGTTTTTGTTCAGCAGCTTGAGGCGGCGCCTGCACGGTCTGTTGCGCGTTTGCGCGGCTCACGGCGCGTCTGAACCCGTCACTGCGCGGCATCTGTTATGTGATGATGCCGTGATTTGCGTTATCAAGCCTGCCCTTTTGTGGGCAGCCGCTTCGGCGTCAGCCTGTTAAAGCCGCTTGCGCTGCTCCATGTCCATATGCATGACCCACTGGGTTATGGGCGACACCCCGCGCGATTGCAGGCTGTGGAACCAGTGGATGTCGGACTTGCCCTGTTCCAGAACTGCCCAGTTGGTAAATTCTGTGCCGAGCACAAGGGCCGGCTCCGCGCCTTCGTGTATCCGGGCGTGGAGCACCTTGCAGGTGCACCAGAAGGTAACGATTTTTTCTTCCTTGCCCATGCAGTAAATTATAAGACAAAGTAACTGCGAACCTTTGTCCAGGTCAACCGGCTTGATCTCAAGGTCTTCCATGGGAAAGCGCAGGGCCATGCCTGTGGCCGAGATGTTTTCCACCTGTATGGACTCTTTTTCCATGCCGCGCCGGTAGTGCAGGAGAGGGCGGTTTATTTCGGCGGTATTGCGGGGCATGGGTTTGCTGGGGTCCAGCTCCCACACGCCGATAACGCGCACTTTTTCCTTGGGCGGCTTGATGCGGATGAAAAGGCGCTTTTGCCCGGCATCGAGATCTTCGGGAGAGGCCAGATGCAGCCGCGATTTTTCCCGCCCGGATTCAATGGACAGGATGGTTGAGCGAAATTTGTAAAAGCTCGGCCCTTCGGGCAGGGTGGCACGAAAATAGACCTCCACGGACATGCCCGTGAGTTCCTGCGAAAGAAACCCAAGAACTTCCAGGCCAAGCACTGTGTGTGAAACGGTTTGCAACAGGGCTGCAAGACCTTTGTGGGCAGCCGACTTGTCCAGCACGTTGATATCGAATATCTCGTTCTGTTCCTGTGCGGTTTCAAGCAGTTTTCGGATGATGGACTTGCGCCGAGCCTCCTGCCGCTGCCGCTGTAGACGTGTCTGAACGATGACGACGATAGTGCAGAGGATGATCAGCACCACGGCGATGACCAGGAGAAGTTGTTTGCCAGTCATAAACTCACCGAGTATGTTCCGCTGTGCCGCGAGGGGCCTTGCAGCCCCACCGGTCCGGCCGGAGGAAGAAAATATTGCGGGCCGAAGTCTGCTCTTCGCCTGTCGGCATCAAAGCCGCCCCAGTTTGTGTAAATGTATCTCCAGGCAGGCTACAGCCGCCGGGGTTACTCCTGAGATGCGTCCGGCTTGTCCGAGGCTCAGGGGCCTGACCCGGTCGAGTTTTTCCGTCACTTCACGAGATAACCCCGCTACTGTGGCATAATCCAAATCCGGGGGCAAGGCTGTGGACTCAAGCTTTGCCGTGCGCGCGACCAGTTCGCGCTGGCGGGTCAGATATCCTGCGTACTTGATCTCTGTCTGTACGCTCTCACACACGCCAGTTCCGGCCAGCATCATTTCATGCTCAAGAAATTCCGCAGCGGCGGCCGTGTCTTCACAGGCGCAGGAGCGCAGAAGCGCCGCAAGGCCGGACAAGTCCAGCTCGGGCCGGCGCAGGGCCTCGGCCAGGGTGCGCCCTGCGGGCAGGTCTGTGGCCGATGCCTTGCCCGCACCGTGACGACACGCGGGTGCGGC
>NZ_JBAIYR010000323.1:0-2720 GCF_036763145.1 Desulfovibrio sp. 1188_IL3213
TGGCAACGTCCACCGCCTCCATAAAGGTTGCGGTTATGGGCTGCGTGGTCAATGGGCCGGGCGAGGCGCGCGAGGCTGATCTGGGCGTGGCCGGGGGCCGCGACAGGGGCATTATTTTTCGCAAGGGCGAGATCATCCGCTCCGTGAAGGGGCAGGAAGCCTTGCTGGCGGCTTTTATGGAAGAACTGCAATCACTGCTTAACGAAAAGGAAAACATCTAATGCGCTTCAGCTCCTGCTATATTCCCACGCTCAAGGAATCTCCGGCCGATGCGGAAGTGATCAGCCACAAGCTGCTGCTGCGGGCGGGGATGGTGCGTCGGCTTACATCCGGCCTGTATATCTATCTTCCCCTGGGCCTGCGGGTGATAAACAAGATCAGCCGCACCGTGCGCGAAGAAATGGAAAGAGCCGGTTTTCGCGAACTGCTCATGCCTATGGTGCAGCCCGCCGACCTGTGGAAAGAAACAGGCCGCTGGGAACATTACGGCAAGGAGCTGCTGCGCTTCAAGGACAGGAACGAGCGCGAATACTGCCTCGGCCCCACCCACGAGGAAGTCATCACCGACCTTGTGCGCGGCGAGGTGCGTTCCTACCGTCAGCTGCCGGTACGCCTGTATCAGATCCAGACCAAGTTCCGCGACGAGATACGCCCCCGCTTCGGGCTTATGCGCGGACGCGAATTTGTGATGAAGGACGGCTATTCTTTTGACGCCACCGCCCAGGGGGCCGAAGAAAGCTATAAAAGCATGTACGACGCCTACATGCGCATTTTCAGCCGTCTCGGCCTGCGTTTTCGCGCTGTGGAGGCCGACACCGGCTCCATCGGCGGTAATTTTTCCCATGAATTCATGGTGCTGGCCGACACGGGCGAAGACACCATCGCCTTTTGCCACGATTGCGAATACGCAGCCAACGTGGAGCGGGCCGAGGTTGTCTGGCGGGGCAGCCCCGCTGCGGGCCATTGCCCGGCCATGGAAAAAATAGCCACGCCCGGAGCGCATAGTGTGGAAGAGTTGACGGCCCTCCTGGGGGTTCCCGCCAGCGCCATCGTCAAGACCATGCTTTTCAAGGTGGACGGCCAGACTGTGGCCGTGCTTGTGCGCGGCGACCGTGAGGTCAACGATATCAAGCTCAAAAACCTGCTCAAGGCGCAGGATGTGGAACTGGCTGACGCCGCAACGGTGCAGGCCGTCACATGCGCCCCTGTGGGTTTTGCCGGGCCTGTGGCTCTTGACGTGCCTGTCTATGCCGACGCCGAACTTCAGGGCGGCACGGACTATGTGGTGGGGGCCAATGCGGCTGACGCCCACCTGAAGCATGTGGACCTTGCCCGTGACGCCGCGGTGACCGCCTGGGCGGATCTGCGCGTCATCACCTCAGATGATCAGTGCCCCCGCTGCGGCGGGCGCATGGAGCTGACCAAGGGCATTGAGGTGGGGCATATTTTCATGCTCGGCCTCAAGTACAGCGAAGCCATGCACGCTGTTTTCCTGGACGAGAACGGCAAGGAGCAGACCATGATCATGGGCTGCTACGGCATCGGCGTTTCCCGTGTGGCCGCGGCTGCCATTGAGCAGAATCACGACGAAAACGGCATTGTTTTCCCGCCGCCGGTGGCTCCGTTCGAATGCGTGCTGCTCAATCTTGACCCCCGCAGCGAAGAGGTCAACGCCAAGGTTGAAGAAATCTACGCCCTGCTGCAGGGCATGGGCGTCGAAGTGCTGCTGGACGACCGCGAAGAGCGCCCCGGCGTCAAATTCAAGGACGCCGACCTGCTGGGCATTCCCATGCAGCTTGTGGTCGGCGGCAAGGGCCTTGGCCGTGGTATTGTGGAGTGCAAGGACCGCCGCACGGGCGAAAAGGGCGAACTTTCCGCCGCCAGTCTGGAGCAGGATTTTGCCGCATGGGCTGAAAAGGTGCGGCAGGGCTGGGCCAGCCGCTAGACAGTGTCGTCACGAGCGCCTTTCCCGGTATCTCTGCGTCGAACTTCGCCTTTTATTCCGGTCGAGCACCATAAGAGTACACTCCCTGCATAAAAGGCTCGTTCTCCTTGATATACCAAGGAAATTCATCTCGTGACGACACTGCCTAGAGCCTGCTTTTGAAATAAGCGCCGCCCGCAGAAATAATTTTTTGCGGGCGGCGCTTCATTGGTATAGTTTTCGGTTGCTGTTGCGGGTGCCGCGTCAGGCCGGGCTGCCACCGGGCGGGTGTCGGGTGGGGAGATGCCCGGGGGAACTTGCCCCGGTATTTCTTGGGGCCGCCGTCTTCCCTCCACAGCGTCAAAAAGATATGCTGACAAAACATCATGCAGGAAGCCATACTGACAGTCCGTGAGCTCACGGAACAATTGCGCAAAAGCCTTGAAGGGCGTTTTCCCTTTGTATGGGTACGGGGTGAGGTGACCAATTTCTCACGGCCCGGCTCCGGGCATGTCTATTTCAGTCTCAAGGATCAGGATGCGCAGTTGCAATGCGTCTGGTTCCGGCACATGCAGCGGCAGGCCGAGCAGGGTTTTGATCCGCTGACGGGGGAAGTTTTTGACGAACCCCGTGCTTCGCCCCTTGAACTTTTGCGCAATGGGCTGGACGTGCTCTGCGCCGGGCGCATCAGCTAAAGCGCGGCGGTTGAGCGCCTAATTTTCCCCGGAGAGTGCGGCTCTCCGGGGATTTTCATTTGACGTACCACCATACCCGAATTGTCCGAGGACATAACGTG
>NZ_JBAIYR010000324.1:0-2688 GCF_036763145.1 Desulfovibrio sp. 1188_IL3213
TGACGCGGCACGGCGCCCATGGCGGCCAGCACCTCGGCATCGTTTATGCCTCTGGCTTCAAGTTGTTCACGCACCATGCGCCGCCGCAGGCGTTTGGGGTCCACCTCGGGGCTGCTTGTGCGTTGCGGCGCTCTCGGGCCTGTGTATCTGGCGTGTTGCATACTGCGGAAGTGAAAACAGATTTTGGGCGTCAAGTCAATGTGCCTTGCGGCTTTAACGGGACGCTATAAAAGTTCCAGACTTTTCCTTGAAAATTGGCTTTCTTTATGCAAGGCTTGACGGAGTTTAATGAGGAGTCTGTAATGCAAAAGAAAAGTATGTTCTCATCGGTATTGGGTATTTTGGTAGTCGTTGCCCTTGGCGTAGGCGGCTATACATTCTTCAAGGACCTTGACGGGCCTGTTATTGACGTTTCTCCCAACACCGGCAGAGTTTCCCCCTCCAGCGTGCTCAAAGTCAGCATGAAAGATCCTTCAGGAATTCGATCTGTTACAGTTGGCGTTCGAAAAAATAACGTGCTTAACGTTATTTTCAACAAACATTTTGATCAATACCTGCCCGAACGCACTGTGGAGGTGCCGCTCAAAGACGCCAATCTGCGTGAAGGAGCCTTTGATCTTGAAGTGCGCGCAACGGACGGCTCCCTGGCCGGATTCGGACAGGGCAATACCCGCACAGTACAGCTCCCCATGCGCCTGGACACGCAGCCCCCGCGCATCTCTGTCAAAACCCTGCCCCCCAACGTACGCCGTGGCGGTGCGGCTGTTGTTCGCTACACGGTTGACGAAGACGTCACCAACAGTGGTGTGCTGGTGGCCGGTTATTTTGTGCCGGGCTACCTGCAGAAAGACGGAAGCTACATCTGCTTTTTCCCTTTTCCCTACACCATGACTGCCAAGGACTATAAGAACAGCGTAGAGATAACAGCCACCGACCTGGCGGGCAACGTCACCAAAAACCGGCTGACTGTCATGGCCTTTGAACGCACCTTTAAAAGCGACAGCCTTGAACTGAGCGACGACTTTTTGCTGAATGTGGAAAACAAGCTGCGCCACCTTGCGCCCAATGCCGCCAACCCGCTGGAGTGCTACCTGTATATCAACAATCAGGTACGCGCCGCCAACGTGGAAGACCTGCGCAACATCAGCAAGGATACGGCCTCTGCCATGCTGTGGAGCGGCGTTTTCCAGCGCATGCCCCGCTCTGCCCCGCGCGCCGGATTTGCAGACCATCGTTTTTACCACTATCAGGGCAAGCTTGTGGGCGAATCCTACCATTTGGGCTTTGACCTTGCCTCTGTGCGCAACGACGACGTGCCTGCCGCCAACAGCGGGCGTGTGATATTCAGCGGTGATCTGGGCATTTACGGCAATATTGTGGTTATTGACCACGGCCTTGGGCTGATGTCCCTTTACTCGCATCTCAACGATTCAATGGTCAGCGCTGGCGATGTGGTGCAAAAAGGCCAGGCCATAGGGCATACGGGAACCACCGGTCTCGCTTTTGGCGACCACCTGCACTTTGGCATCATGGTGGGCGGCGTTGAGGTGACCCCCCTTGAATGGCTTGATCCCAAGTGGATACGCGACAATATCACCAGCCGCCTTGAGGCGTCCGTGGCCCAATAAAAACCGTCATGGCCATGCTTGCGCCGTGCCTTTTGCGTTGGACCCGGTACTCCGGTTCTTGCAAAAGGCACGGCGTTTTTTGTGGCAACCGGGGGCTTGTATTTAACGCCGCTTACAGTATATCTTAGATGTATAGCTGGAAAATATCACGGCTTTTCCATAATCAGGAATTTTCCTTATGAAAGGCTCAATTCGAATACTCCCACTAACACACAGAAATGTGAGGACTTACCTGTGTCTCCACATCCTGCGGCATTTCTTGGTCTGGACATAGGTTCCACCACCGTCAAGCTGGCACTTCTGGACGCCGAGGGAGTGGTTATTGAAACCATGTACCGCCGTCACGGAACCGCTGTCAGAGGCACTTTGTCTGCCCTTCTAGATGAACTGGCACAAAAATATCCCTTACTGCCCGTGCGCTGCGCCATTACCGGTTCGGGCGCGCTGGACCTTGGCGAAGCGCTTGGCCTGCCTTTTGTGCAGGAACTGCTTGCCACGGCGCGCGCCGTTTCTGCCGCTGCCCCGCATACCAGCGTGGCCGTGGAGCTGGGTGGCGAAGACGCCAAGCTGCTCTACCTTGGGCAGGACGTGGAACTGCGCATGAATGAATCCTGCGCGGGCGGCACGGGCGCTTTTATAGATCAGATGGCCCGCCTGCTCAGTACGGATGCGCAGGGCCTCAACGAACTGGCTTCGCGCCACACCACTCTTTACCCCATTGCATCGCGCTGCGGTGTTTTCGCCAAGACAGATATTGTTCCCCTGCTGAATGGCGGGGTCGCCCGCGAAGATATTGCCGCTTCCATTTTTCAGGCCGTGGTGGAGCAAACCATCGGCGGTCTGGCCTGTGGCCGTCCCATTGAAGGAACGGTGGCATTTCTTGGGGGACCTCTGCATTTCTTGCCGGAATTAAAAGCCCTTTTCATCAAGGCCCTGAGTCTTGGCGAAGAAGAAATAGCCCATCTGCCGCACGCCCAGTGCGCGGCCGCGCACGGCGCTGCCTTGTGTGTGGCGGGTATGCAGGCCGAAATGCCGCTGGTGCGTCTGGACGCTCTGGCCG
>NZ_JBAIYR010000325.1:0-2677 GCF_036763145.1 Desulfovibrio sp. 1188_IL3213
CGACGCACAACCGCCCGCGCCGCAGGTGGGCATGCCTTTGCCCATGGGACGTACCGGGCCGGGCTTGTAGGGGAAGGCCCCGGTCTTGAGAGGACTTGGAACGCACATCTGCTTTTCGGCGGCCGCGCCGCATTTGGGGCATGCCGGAGATTCGTCGCCAAAAACCAGCTCTTCAAATTTGTTTCCGCAGGCGGTGCAGACAAAGTCAAACATGGGCATACTGATACTCCTGAAACATTTGATTAGGCCCTGACGGCTGCATCAAGGCCGCGCCCAGCCTTCGTGCCGGGCGTGGGGCTGGGCTTGCGTCCAGGGTACTTGCCCTGGGCAGTGCCTGCATATATAAACATAAATACGCTCAAGGCAAGGGCGCCATAAGGCCGTCATGCCGGGCGCAAACCGCTTTTCGGGCATCGGCTTACGCAAGCCCGGAACCGCAGGAGAAATATTATGAAAAAAATTCTGGTACTGACCGGTGACTATGTTGAAGACTATGAAGTGATGGTGCCTTTCCAGATGCTGCTCATGCTCGGCTATGACGTGCATGCCGTATGCCCCGGCAAAAAGCCCGGCGATGTCGTGCGCACGGCCATTCACGACTTTGAGGGCGATCAGACCTATTCGGAAAAGCGCGGCCATAATTTTGTGATCAACTTTGATTTCGACAAGGTTAACACTGCCGACTACGTGGGTCTGGTTGTACCCGGCGGTCGCGCGCCGGAATATCTGCGCCTGAATCCGCGCATTCTTGACATAGCGCGTGAATTCAATGCGGCCGGAAAGCCCATTGCCGCCGTTTGCCACGGCCCGCAGATTCTTGTTTCTGCCGGTGTTCTGAAAAACCGTACCTGCACCGCCTATCCCGCAGTGAAGCCCGACGTGGTGGATGCAGGAGCCACCTGGGCAGATTTCAACGAAACTTTCACCAACGCCGTGGTGGACGGCAACCTTGTGACGGCTCCGGCCTGGCCCGCGCATCCCGCGTGGATTGCGGCCTTTGTCAAACTGCTCGGCGCAAAGATCAGCATCTAGAGCAGATTAACTTTGAGAATGTATATTCTCAAAGTTTAAGACACGCTCGCTTCGATGCTTAACCGCGCAAGTAAATAGCTCTGCTGTCTTCGCGGCAGTCGTTGGCGAGCCTGCGAGCCTTACGAATGGCGACAGTGGTTGTGTGGAAACAAACCGCTCGTTACACATGGTGTCTGCAAGCGTAGTTTCCCGCGTTACAACTCCTGAAGCATCCGTAACTTCCTTTGTCGTAACGGCTGAAGCTGCGCTTGCATCTTTGCGGCAGGCGTCTGCTCACGCAGCCGCCAGAGCAATTTCAAAGTGAAATTGCTCTGGAGCAGTTAACGCTTGAAGTGCTTTGGTATAACGACGGGCGCCCCGCAAAATTTTGCGGGGCGCCCGTAATTTTATGCGCAGGGCAGCCAGCGTGAAAGTCTGCGCTGGGGGGCTATAATGGCTCCACAATCAGCCCTTTGTCTGACAGCTCCACCGGCCGCACGGGCAAAAGCCCGGAAAGGGACGGATCTGAAACGCCACCCTCCGGGGATGCTTCCCGTGGACGCAGAAAACAGGCCGCATAATACTCGTTGACGCCCTTGATTTTTTTACCGCCCGGCAACGCGCCATTCCGCATGTTGCCGGAGGTGTCCGCAGCAAGCAGCATGCGCGGCAGGGCCATCTGCGCCGCGAGAAATTCTTTTTGCTTCAGGGAAACAGCCTGCCGCACCCTGGCCGCGCGTTCCAGCTTGAGGGCATGGGGAATCTGCCCTTCAAAGCGCTCCGCCGCGGTTCCGGGACGCCGCGAGTACGGGAAGACATGCGCGTAACCGAGGGGCAGACGCGTTATAAGGTCGAGAAGTTCCTGCACGTCCTCTTCTGTTTCTCCGGGAAAACCCGCAATCATGTCCGCGCCAAGGCCCATGGCGGGCCAGTGGCCTGAGAGCTCCCTGACGGCGTTTTCAAGCATGGAGGGGCTGTAGTGTCCGCGCCCCATTCTTTTCAGGACGTTACGGCTGCCGTGCTGCAAGGATATGTGCAAATGCGGGCAGAGCATGCGGCAGCGGCGCAAAACATCCAGGGCGTGTGCGTCAAGCTGTCCCGGCTCCAGAGAGCTGATGCGAAAGCGGGCCTGTCCGGAAAATTCCGGGGCCAGGGCCGCATCAAGGGTGCGCAGCAGGCTCCAGAAGTCTCCTGTTTGCGCGTCCCGTCCGTATTGTCCCAGATTGATGCCGGAAATCATGATTTCCACATGGCCCGATTCCAGCAGGCGGCGGGCTTCTTCCACCACATCTTCCACCGGGCGGCTGCGGGGCTTGCCCCGTGTGAGCGGCACAATGCAGTAGGTGCAGCGGTGGGCGCAGCCATCCTGCACCTTGAGTACAGGGCGGGCGCGTTTGAAGGTGGAGATGCTGAAAGACGGAAATCTGTTGCCGGTTGCCGCGCCTGCGGCCGTTTCCATTACGGCCGCCGCCTGTGCCTCGGCGTTGGAGGCGGTGCTGTGCTCAAGCTCACCAAAGGGAGCAGGCAGCGGGGAAATCTCCGACTGGGGAAAAGCTTTTTCCTGCCGCACAGGCGGTATGGCCGAAAGCGACGCATGGGGCAGTTGCCCGCAAGAGTTCGGGACGGCAATGTCGTTGCCCCACGGGCCTTAGGTCGGAAGAGCGTC
>NZ_JBAIYR010000326.1:0-2660 GCF_036763145.1 Desulfovibrio sp. 1188_IL3213
AATTTTGGTTGAAATTAATGAGTCATGTTATGCAGTTAAACCAAATTTCCGTTATTAATTCCAAAGAAAAGGAGATGTAGTTTATGGGAATGACTTTAGCAGATATTAAAGCGCAAGAAGAAAAATTAAAAAAAGAACAAGCGAAACTTCGCCAACAGAAAAAACGCTTGATTGAGAAAGAAAATGCTGCAATGGGCAAGGCTCTTCGCAAGCGTTTTGGGTTTGAAACTTTTGCTGATTTTGAGCGGTGGTTATCGTCAATTTCTGACGATCAGCAACACGAAAAAACAGTGGATAATGAGTGGCTTGCTGATGAAAAATCAGCGCCAAGCGAACGAGATTATCCCGATGAATCTGACGGCTTATTCGGAGTGATACCGAATAAGAAAAGTCAGATGAGTGAGAGTAAATTTACGTCAATATTTAATGACGTGAATTTACGATAAGCGATTATTTTGCGTGAAGCAAAATAAAGCGTAAAAGGAGTTGAGAGCGTGACACGCTTTCGGCTCCTTTTTTCGTTGTCACTTGTGACAGCGAAAACCCTCGGAGAGCGTTTGGAATTGTGACAGCCATGTCACAATTAGGAAAACGTTACTCTTTGACAAAGAGTAACAGAAAGGTTTACACTTTTTTTATTAGCGACAGCCGAAGGAGGGTTTTAACTTGGGGTTCAGTATTTCGTTCAAAAAGGGAACAAAGAATACAAGCATTTCTCATAATAATCGTGAGTTAACTGATAGCCAAAAAATCAATGACTGGCATAAGCATATTGATTTCACAAAATCGGATGAAAATATCTATTTAGAACAAACAAATATTCGTGAAAAATATGAAGAATTATTCGGTGAAGCCGTAGAAAAATATAATGCAAAGCAGAAAAGAGCCGATAGAAAAATCGAGGACTATTTAGCAAAGGTTCGCAAGGATAAAAAATTGGAACCACAGCGAGAATTTATCGTGCAAATTGGTACTCTTGATGATTTTCGTACTACTCGTGATGATGGTTCTTCTACTGGCATATCGGAACAACAAGCAGAACAAAATCGAGTGATTGCCAACAAAATTTTAGTTGAGTATTTCAAAGAATTTAAAGAACGGAATCCTAATTTA
The DNA here is from genome assembly GCF_036763145.1 of Desulfovibrio sp. 1188_IL3213. Taxonomy (NCBI): domain Bacteria; kingdom Pseudomonadati; phylum Thermodesulfobacteriota; class Desulfovibrionia; order Desulfovibrionales; family Desulfovibrionaceae; genus Desulfovibrio; species Desulfovibrio sp. 1188_IL3213. Next base: position 1,114 of record NZ_JBAIYR010000326.1, read on the forward strand.
TCCGTCTACAATGCTGTTATTCATAATGACGAAGTAAGTCCGCACCTGCATTTGAATATTGTTCCTGTTGCTGAAGGGTATAAACGGGGTGTTCAAAAGCAACCAAGTTTTAACAAAGCCTTGCAACAGCAGGGTTTACGAGCAGATAAAGAGAATGGTCGAGTGATTTGGAATAATTTTAGGAATCAGGAAGTTGAGTCAATTGAACGTTTGATGGCAGATTTTGGTTGGGAGCGTGAGTTAGTCGGTACTAACAAAATCAAAGATGTTCACGAATATAAAGAAATCATGAGCGAGATTTCAGAATTGCGTCAAACGGCCGTAAAAGAGCGTGAGAGCGTTTCTGATGAGTTGAGGTATATTTCTAGGCAAAGAGAAGAAAATGAGCGAGAAAAGGCTCTGGTGGCTTCTGAGAGAGTGAAGATTGAAGAAGAGAAGAAAAATATGCTGAATGTAAAAAAAGAGATGGCGGTCATTTTCCAAAAAGATATTGTTCCTTTAGAAAGTTTCAAGAGGCTTCCTGATGGTTCGTATCATTTATCTGGGAATGATTTTGTTGATTTGTATCAACGAGCTACGAGAGCAACAAATGCCAAGAGAAATGCTGATAACATGAGTGAGCAATATTTACAGATGCTTGAGCAAAATACAGAATTAAATGAGTATGTAGCTACATTGGAAGAAGAGCGTCATTTGTCTGGTAGAAAACAATTAGCAGATTTACAAGTGGAAAATAAAAAGCTGAAAGAAGAAAATCGCTCTTTACGCCAGCGTTTAGAGCGATTAAAAAACGCATTTCAAAAATCGATCACTCGTTTGTCTATCCGTTTTGGTCTTGCAGAAAAGGATATGGGGCTTTCTGAGGAATTAGAAGTGTTAGAGCAGGAGAAAACCTTATTTTATCGTCAAAACGTCTCACAGCGTAAATTAGAGCGTTCTGAAGATGAGATCGAGTGGTAGTTACGATGTGCAGTCAACGGTACCGGAGGCGGTTTGTGCCGAGGATAAGGAGTTGACGGCTAAACCACTAGCCTATTAAGCTGACATTTGCTAAAAAATGGCCAGTCCATTTTTTGGCCAACCTAGCGTTAGCGAAGTTTGGGGGCGCCCTTTTCAAAGGGTGCGGTTTTATTTTTTGGATATTTGCATAGCTAAAGAGAAGTGCTATTATTGAGTTAGCAAACAAATGAACTGAAAAAAGAGTAAAAAAATAGTCGAGCAACGCTACCAACGTTCTCGACCTTTACGGAAACTAATCGCACTAGCTCCGTAACTTCTTAATCATTATACGAATATTTTTAGATTTCTTCAAGACTAGAGATTTTTTGGTAATGAATTTTTAAGAGTTACGTGAACTTTTTAAAATTCTTTCCAGAAGTCTCTTTTTCTTTGAGGAGGAACAAAATTTGAGTAAACGTGGCACGATCGTGAATGAGTGGGAAAAACTTAACCGCATTTCTAACAGGCGGTTAAAGTATCAAAGTTTGACCCTTCCCTTAAAAATGCAGTGGTCAATTGACCGAATTACCATAGTCGGAAAACTGAAA
>NZ_JBAIYR010000327.1:0-2658 GCF_036763145.1 Desulfovibrio sp. 1188_IL3213
CACGGCCAGCCCGCTGGCATGGCAGAAAGCCGCCTACCTGCGTCCATTGCTGCCCGGCTGCCGTCAGACCGTGCATGTTGTCTTCTGTGGTGTGGATAAGGCCATAGCTGCGCAGGCAGCGGCACACGGTACACACTCCGTCGCTGGTTACCCCGAGGGCTGCGGCTAGTTGCCGCGTGTAGCATGCGCCGTGCTCGGCAAGGTGGTGCATCACACGCTCGGACAAAACAGCCATGACTACGCAACCGCCTTGCGCACAGTTTTGGCCGTGCGGCTCTGCCAGTCATGCGCCAGTTCCACTCCCGCGAAGTGGGCCACGTCAAGCTTGCCGGTGAGGCCGTTGGCCTTGGCAAGCTGCTCTATACGGGCCAGCACGTTGAGCACTTCACGCATGCGCCCGGCAGACAACCGCAACACTTCACCCGCCAGTGCCGGGGTCAACTCGTATTCGCAGAGCTTGGCGCAAGCCAAGGCCACGTCCGCAGCAGTGCAGGGACCAAACTCAACCACCTGGGCAATACGCGAGGATATTTGCCTGTGACGGCTGATATTGCGCTGTATCTGTTCCATACCGATCAGCACCACGGTGACCTCGGCGCGGTCGGAGAAGTCGCGGATTTTCTCCAGTACGCTTGCGGAATCCCGCAAGGTGAACTCGCTCTCATCAATGATGATTGGAGACTGACGCTCAATCAGCACCCGCAGGCAACGCTCAAACAGTTGCTGGGCCGTGCCGCGCGAATCCACGTTGAGCGCCTTGGCAAGCTCCACAAGAAAGTATTTTGGCGTCCAATCCACGTTAGCGCGCAGATACACGGCTCCGGCTTCCTCGGCCCAACGGTAAACAATGTGCGACTTGCCCAAGCCCGGTTGGCCGTGAACAAGCATCATGCCAGCCTCGGCAGCGCCGCGCGCTTCCACGGCTTTGACCCCAGCCGTAAACCGGGCGTAGTTTTCGGTTTTTACAAATCCTTGACGCATTTGCATTCTCCTTTGTTAAGCAATGCCTTCCACGTCGAGCAGGTCACGCATGTCTGCGTATTCCTCGCCCTTGCGGTAATTGGTCAGAAATTCAATGTCTGCCGTTGTCTGCTGCGCGGGGTTGCGCATCAGCCAGCGGTAGCGGTCAAACGTGTTGGCAAAGAGGGGGCGCGCGGCTTGAGCCGTGGGGGCGTCTGCCTCTATCATTTCCGGGGCCGCCACGGCCTCACAGGCAGCAGACATGTCAATGACTGTGGGTTGTGTGCTGTCGGCCAAGGCGGGGCGCAAGACGTCGGGAAGGATTATTTCCGCACCGGGGGCCACGCGCTGAAGCTTGGCATCTATGCGTTTGACCTGCGCCTTGGCGCGCTTGTCGCGGGCGTCTTGGACGCGGCTTTCCGCAAAGTACGGGCTGGTGTTGCCTTCAAGTGTGGCCTCGCATATCTGCCTGCCGTCGAGCGTCCAGCACCTGATGCGGCTGCTGTCCCAAATGTCGTAGCGGGCTTCGACGTATTGGCCGTGGTAGTCTTCTAGTTCCGGCGCGTAGTAAAAGCCGTTAAACATTTGTATCCAGCAATTACGACACTTGCGACGCTCACCGGGCATGAACAGTTCAGCGCCCATGCCGTGCGGCACCAGCACAGGTTCAAAGCCGCGTTGCTCAAATGTGGCCCAAAATTCGTTGGGGCTGTAATGCACCATGCGGCCCTCCGCATCGCGGTAACGCGGCAACCCACGGTGCGGCGTGGCGTTATATTCCTCCACACGGGCGAGGATGTGCTTTTTGCATTCGTCCCAAGTGGGCAGGATGGCGCGTTTACCGTTTTTGAGGGCGGCGCGGCTGGCCTTGAAATTGCGGTGGGCGGCGTCCGTGTCCATAAGCGCCCCGGTGTAGCTGGCAAGCCCCTGCGCGGCGCGTACCCACAATGTTTTGACGGCGCGCTCCATGAGGCCCTTACCCTGCGGGCGGCCCGGAATGGCATTGCAAGGCGAGATGCCAAGGCGTTGAAACATGCCAGTGCGGTCATCAAGCAGTAGCTTGTTATAATAGCCGGGGCCGGAGTCGCTATAAAACATAGCTGGTATGCCCGCCCACAGGCAGGCCATGCGCAGGGCGTCAAGCACGGTCAGCTTGCTTTCAGACAGCGCAATACTGATGCCCACGCAACGGCGGGTTGCCACGTCGATGATGGCTGTAATCTCGGGTTTGAAGGGCTGCCCGTGGTCAGGGTGGAGCACCTCGGCGTCAAACGTGGTGCCGTCCGCCGTGTACACATCGCCGGGCCACAGTTCAGACGTGTCGCGGCGCTGGTAGGGCCGCAGCTTCAAAAGAGCGTTGCCAGTGGCGCGGCCAGCTTCACGGGCCGGGGCGCTCATCTTATTGAGAGCGCGGCGCACGGCATATATGGAGGGCGGCGTTTCTCCACGCTTTTTCAGGGCGCGGGCAAATTCGTCATAAGCGAGGGCAACGGTGGGATGCTGTGGCTTCTGGTAGTACCCGAGGAATGCTTCAAACCAATCCGGCAACGGCTCGGACTTGCGAAAGGCGGGCAACAGCGCAGCTTCGCCGCCCTCGGCGTAATCAGACGCCCAGCGGTACAAGCTGCGGCGTGACAGCGTACCGCCGCGATTGCAGGCAGTAGCTGTGCTGATCAGCTCTTGCAGCGCTGGGGAAAG
>NZ_JBAIYR010000328.1:0-2650 GCF_036763145.1 Desulfovibrio sp. 1188_IL3213
GCTTCACCGGCAAGCTTGGAATACAGTTCGCAGATTTCTTCCGCCAGGTATTCCCCCTGCGGCCCCGGCATGCCGCACCGGACAAAGCCGCTTTCTGACCACAGACAATGTGGCCCGCTTTATCCGCACGGGCAGCCTCTTTCTGGGCCGTGAAATGGCCCAAAACGAAGTTACGCTGGTGGACTTGTAGGGCGTCATTTATTTTCAATCATTTCACCATACTATTCACGCTTTTTTACGGCGCGCCGGGCAAGCTTGTGAAAAAAAATCAGCCCGCTAATGACGAAAAGCCAGAGCAGGCGCGGCATTCAGTGCTTTTTCGTTGACAGGAAAACGCCGCTAACGTAATGAGACTACAGTCTGACGGCGCTAAAAGCGTCACTGCCTGCAAATTCCCATGGCGCGCGTATGCCCGGGTCGGCATAGCGCGACTGCCCCATGCGCGAAAGGCCCGTCGGGCCACCTCCCCGGTTATTCCGATGTGCCGCCCGATATGGATAGTCAGGGAACAAACCGAAATCCTTTTATGGAGTAAGAATCATGACTAAAGCTGAGCTTGTCGAAAAAATCCATGCCAAAGCTGGCCTTCCCACCAAGGCCAAAGCTGAAGAAGCCCTTGACGCCGTTGTCGCCGCACTTCGCGAAGCCCTTGCTGCCGGCGAATCCGTAACCTTCACCGGTTTCGGCAGCTTCAAGGTTGTGGAACGCGCCGCCCGCAAGGGTCGCAACCCCCGCACCGGCATGGAAATCACCATCCCGGCCAGCAAGGTTGCCAAATTCACGCCCGGCAAGGGCCTGAAAGACGCCATTAAATAATCACGGCGTAGCAAGTTTTTTAACGGCGCGTTTCCAGACTGGACAATGCGCCGTCTTTTTTTCCGCAAAAAACATGCGCTGCCGCGCGCAAGGACGGGATGAAAGGACGGCTGCATCTTTGCAGGCGTGTGTATTGAGTTTCCGCCCGGAATGCATTACTAGAGCATTGCTGGCACTGATGTGCCCACCCTGCGGAGGGGTGGCAGAGCGGTTGATCGCGGCGGTCTTGAAAACCGTTGAAGGTGTGAGCCTTCCGGGGGTTCAAATCCCTCCCCCTCCGCCATGAAGTTACAAGAAGCCCCGGCGCGCATGCGCCCGGGCTTCTTTTTTGTCGTCCGCGCCCCGACCGGCGGCTGCGCGACCCTGCAAAAACGCCGTGCATGCCGCAGCACTTCCTGAGCTGTTGCGAAGACGCGCAACAACAGGTATGGTAAATAATTCTTTTTATCTAACAGCGGTCTGAGCGGCGCCACGCCCTCAGGATGCTGCCATGCGCCGCCAGGCCGGACACTTGCTGTTCTCGGCCTTGGCGAAGTGCTGCGTCTGTGCAGGCATGGCTTGCTCATTTTTTTTCTAACCATGTATCACCAGACCCTCCCCATCCGTAAAAGTATTCCGCCATTGCGCCCGCAGGCATCCCGGCCCGAAAAAAACCGGTTTGTCAGGCTCACCGCAGCGGCGGAAATTTTTGCGCTCTTTCTTATGGCAGCACCTGAACACAGGCCCAAGAACGTACTTCACGAACCTGGTTGACAGCCCCATTAACGGCGGCCACGTCCACTCCCCCCAACAACAACCATAACAGCCCTGTATCGCCGCCCGGCGGGAGCAGTTGCCCGCCCACGGCCGGAGAATCACATGTTCAAAAACATCAGCATCGCCCAACGGATCACCTGTTTTGTCGCTCTGATGATAGCCATGATCATCGCCATGGCGGTTCTGTCCTTTTTCATGACCAGCAGCGTCATCAAGGAAGGAACCTCGGTTGCCAGAAACCAGCTGCTGGACTCGCAGCGCGCACGCATCAAGGACGTCACCCAGGCATCGGCGCTGGGCCTGGCTGCCATGACCAGAGGCCTGCCCCAGCAGGAGCAGTTGCGCGTTATCGCCGATTATGTGGAAAAATCCCGCTTTGAGGACGACGCCTCCGGCTATTTTTATGTCTATGAGGGCACTGTCAACGTGGCCCATCCCACGCAAAAGCAGCTTATCGGCAAAGACCTGTCCGGCACTGCCGACAAGCAGGGCGTTCGCTATGTGGTAGAGCTGAACAAGGCGGCGGCAAAAGGCGGCGGCTTTGTGGACTTTGTCTTTCCCAAGCCCGGCGCGGGCGATGTTTTCAAGCTTGGCTATGCGGAAAAGATAGAAGGCACGCCCTACTGGATCGGCACGGGCGTATATATTGATAACGTGGACAAAGAAGAACGCCGGCTGCACAGCACCATGAACAGCCTGCTTACCCGCACCCTCGGCACGTATGGCGGCGGCTTTCTTGCGGCCTTGCTGCTGCTCGTCATTCCTCTTTCCTACCGTCTGGCAACGTCCATCACCCGTCCCCTGGCAGAAATCACCGGGCAGGCCCGTGCCGTTGCCGCAGGCAATCTTGATGTGGCAATCACTCCTGACGGCAAGGACGAAATCGCCCTGCTGGAGCAGGCATTGCGCGACATGGTGGACAAACTGAAAAAACTTATCAACGAAACAGCCGCCAAAAGCCGTCAGGCTGACGAGGCGGCCCAGGAGGCCAGGACTGCTCAGGGGCAGGCTGAACAGGCCGGACGGGAGGCGCAAGCAAAGGCAGACGCCATGCTTGTGGCCGCCGACAGGCTGGAGC
>NZ_JBAIYR010000329.1:0-2622 GCF_036763145.1 Desulfovibrio sp. 1188_IL3213
CGAGAAGGGGGCGAAGCCCCATAACCGGCCCCGCCTTGCCGCACGCCGCGCAGGCGGCCAATAGAACAGAAGCTGAAAGCCTCCCACCCCGCAGGGCGGCAACCCACCGTGCGAAGAACAAGCTCACTCCACACGCCATTCAGCGCGTCATTCCTCGCATCATCCGCCGCGCAAACGCCTGCCGACAATAGCGCATTTTAACGTAGAGAATAGACATCCTCAAAGCGTACGGAACGGTCGCTCCGGCGCTTAGCCGCGCAAATAAACAGCTCTAGAGCAGATTAACTTTGAAAATGTACATTTTCAAAGTTTAAAACACGCTCGCTTCGGCGTTTAACCGCGCAAATAAATCGCGCTTACGCCTTCGCGGCGGGCACCTGCTCGCGCAGTCGCCAGAGCAATTTCAAAGTGAAACTGCTCTAAAGTAAAATTGCTCTAAAAGCATTGCGCCATACAATAACCGCTCTGGCATGAAGCCTCAGGCTCTATGATCGCTCAGCCCAATACCTGCAAACCAGCGAATATCAAAAAGAAAGAAAATGGCTGGCAAATTTTGCCGAAACATGTTCTCATACTAAAAAAGTATGTATACGCCCTACGCGGCAGATGGAGGATACATGTTTCAGCACCGCCCCCAAATCCCCTTGCTCTTACGCGCCCGCCCTGCCGGCAGGCAGGCCCCCAGAGTAACGACAACCAAAACCGCCGCCCTGCCTGACCGCAGATCCATGCAGTTCCTGTATCGCGTCCTGGGTACCTGCCTGCTTGCCTTGGCATGTATGCTCATGGCGGCCCCGGCCAAGGCCGGCCCCTTTGGCAGTCTTTTCAGCCGTGAAACCACACTGGAAATAAAAGACGAAGCCGTAAGTCTGCCCCTTGCCGGGGTCACCGGAAAAGCGGCCTTCTACAAGGTCAATGTGGACGGAACCAACGTTATCTTCTTTACCCTGCGGGATGCCGCAGGCAGGGTGCGCCTTGCTCTGGACGCCTGTGACGCCTGCTGGCAGGCAGGCAAGGGCTACAAGCAGACAGGCGACGCCATGACCTGCCAGAAATGCGGCATGGTCTTTCCCATCGAACGTATCGGCCTGCGCAAGGGCGGTTGCAATCCCCACCCTGTAAACTTTACGGTTTCGGGAGAGACCGTTGTTGTCCCGGCAGAGGAACTGCGGGACGGCGTCAGATTTTTCAAGGGTCTGTAACCTATGAACATCATAACCATACCGCTGCGCTGCCTGCGGCAAAAATGGGGGCGCTCCGCCGCCTTGCTTTCGGTCTTTCTTCTTGGTGTGGCGGCTATTACGGCACTTAACAACGTTTCTTCCTCCGTGGCCGAAGGCTTTGAAAAAAAGCTCAGCGCCTTCGGGGCCAATATCGCCATCACGCCCAAGCGTGAAAGCCTGCAAATCTCTTACGGCGGCATCCCTCTGGGCAACGCGCTGGTAGACAGCGGACGCATCCCTCTGGCTGAAACACTGCGCGCCATTGCGGCCATTCCTCTCAAGGACAGAATCTCCGTGGTGGCCCCCAAGCTCGCCGGGCTGGCCTCGTTTACCGCGCAGGCCCAGGCTCCCGACGTCCTTGTGCCGCTTGTGGGCGTGGACTTTTCCAGCGAACTTGACCTCAAGCAGTTCTGGCGTGTGCAGGGAAACATTCCGGGGATTGAAGGCATGCACGCCCCGGATCCGCTCATGCGCCGCATGGAGGAGGAACACGCCCGCCACGCCGCCAATGCCGCAGGAGCAACGCCTGCGGACACCATGCCCGCAACGGCTCCGGCACGAAATGATCAGGCCATGCACGCCGCAACCGCCGGACAGAACGGAAGCAAAGAATCGGGAGAGCCAAACGCACAGACCGCACCAATGGGCGTGCGCCCTGCTGGACACGGCATGCCCCCCCACGGCGACAGCACCTCAGCCAATCCGTCCCCGTCAGAAACAGGCACAGAATTTTCCCACGCTCACCGGCTTCTGGCCGGCTCAGCCCTTGCCCAACGCCTGAGCCTTGCTCCGGGACAGACCGTTCTGCTCAATGACGAGCATTTTCTTGTGGAAGGAGTGCTTCAGCCCACGGGCAGCGACGACGACAACGTGCTTTTTGCGCCCATCGGCACGGCGCAGCAGCTTTTCAACGCACCAGACGCCGCAGGCTTTATCGAGGTGGCAGCGCTCTGCTCGGGCTGCCCCATTGAAGACATCGTAAGCGAACTGGAAGCCGCCCTGCCGGGGCAGGACATACGCGCCCTGCGTCAGGTGGTGGCCCAGCGCATGTATTCCATCTCCTTTGCGCAGAACATGGCCCTTGTGGTCACGGTGGTCATTCTTTTTTCCGCCTGTGTGATGGTGGTCATGTCCATGCTTGTGTCCGTCAACGAACGGCGCAAAGAGATCGGCCTGCTGCGTGCCGTGGGTTTTTCGCGCCAGGCGGTCTTTTTCATTTTTGCGGCTGAAGCCCTGGTCATAGGCTTTCTGGCGGGAACCTTCGGCTATGTGGCCGGGTATCTGGCAGGCGGCAAGGTTCTGGTCGCCATGCAGCTAGAAGCCGCCGCCTACCCGGCCTTTTCCCCGGCCGCCATGTTCGGTTATGGCCTGCTTGCCGGGGCGCTGGCTGTGCTTGCCG
>NZ_JBAIYR010000330.1:0-2608 GCF_036763145.1 Desulfovibrio sp. 1188_IL3213
CAGCGGGCCTGCCCCGTGGGCATTCCCATCCTGGCCCTGCGCCAGCAGATCGCCCGGGCTGTGAGTCAGCTCTTTGACGGCTACAAGGCGGGCCTCAATGCCGAGGCCGTGCCGCCGCTTCTGGGCTATGAAGTGGAAGAAAAGAACATCCATGAGAGGGACTGGAAATGAGCATGACCCGCTTTGTAACCCCCGACGGCCTGCCCGCCTTTCTGGCCTTTCTCTCGCAACAGGGCAACCGCGTGCTTGTTCCCGTGGAAAAGCCCGCGGCCAAACGCTCCGTGGTCTTTGAAGCCTGGGAGGAAGGCAAGCCCTTTACCCTTGCAAAAGCCACCGTGCCCGCCAAGGAAGCCGTGCTGCCCCAGTGTGAAACCCTGGTAAGCTACAAAAAAAGCAAAGATCCGGAAAATCCGTCCCGCGTCTCCATACAGGTGGACGATACCCCGCAGGCAGAAGCCACCGTGGTTTTTGCCACCCGCCCCTGCGATGCGCGCGGCTACGCCATCCTTGACCGGCCCTACCTTAAAGGCCCCTTTGCCGACCCCTATTACAGGGCCAGGCGCGATGCCCTTACGGTCATCAGCCTTACCTGCAATTCGGGCTGCAATACCTGCTTCTGCCACTGGGTTGGCGGCGGCCCCACCTCCCCCGAAGGTTCGGACATTCTCATGACCGAAATCGAGGGCGGCTATGTGCTCCAGGCCATTACGCCCAAGGGCGAAGCGCTGCTTTCCGCCTCTTCGCTCGAAGACGGCGGCGACCGCTTCGCCAAGGTGGAGGAAGTGCGCAAGGCGGCCTGGGCCAGCCTTGTGCCTGCCCCCAACATCAAAGAGGCCCCGCAAAAGCTGGCGGCCATGTTCACGGATGTGGAGTTCTGGCAAAACCAGACCGACCGCTGCCTGTCCTGCGGTGCCTGCACCTACTTCTGCCCCACCTGCTATTGCTTCAATATCACGGACGAGGGCGAAGGGCTGAGCGAAAAGGGCGGACGCCGCCTGCGCAGCTGGGACAACTGCATGTCTTCCCTGTTCACGCGCGAGGCCAGCGGGCATAACCCCCGCACCACCAAGGCCCTGCGCATGCGCAACCGGGTTTCGCACAAGTACTCCACCTATCCTGAAAACTGGGGTTCGTTCTCTTGCAGCGGCTGCGGCCGGTGCATCAGCAACTGCCCCGTCTGTCTGGACATCCGCGCCATTGTGCTGGCAGCGCTGGAAGCCAAGCAAGACAAAGCCGAGTAGGAGCAGACATGGCTACCAAAAAAAATACCGTCCAGGCCAAGGGCGGCTCCAAGGCGGCCGCCCCCGCAGCCAAGGCCGCTGAAGTCCGGACCGAACCAAACGCCCCGGCGGCTGCCGCTGCCAAAACCGCCCCCAAGGCCCCGGCCAGGGGCGGCATGCTGCGTGAAATAACGGCCCGTCCGCAACCCACAGGCAACCCCTATCTGCCTATGACAGCCACCGTGGCTGAAGTTATTCAGGAAACCGGCAATATCCGCACCCTGCGCGTGGTGCTGGACGATGCCGAAGCCATGAAAAACTTTGTTCATGAGCCAGGTCAGGTGGGGCAGCTTTCTGTTTTCGGCTCAGGTGAATCCACCTTTGTCATCAACTCGCCGCCGTCACAGAAAGACTATCTGCAATTCTCGGTCATGCAGGCCGGAGAAGTAACCGCAGCCATCCACCGCCTGTCGCCCGGCGACAAGGTGGGTGTGCGAGCGCCGCTGGGCAACTTCTTTCCCTACAACGACTGGAAGGGCAAGGACGTCTTCTTTGTGGGCGGCGGCATCGGCATGGCGCCCATCCGCACCATCATGCTGCACGTGCTGGAAAACAGGAAGGACTACGGCAAGGTGAGCCTGCTCTACGGCGCGCGCACCCCGCGCGACATGGCCTTCAGCTACGAAGCCGAAGAATGGCTGCGCCGCGACGACCTGGACTGCACGCTCTGCATCGACGCGCCCTTTGAGGGCTGGGAACACAAGGTGGGCCTTATCCCCAACGTGCTCACCGAACTGAATCCCGACCCCAAAAACTGCGTGGCCGTGCTTTGCGGGCCGCCCATCATGATCAAGTTTACGGTGCAGGCTCTGGAAAAACTGAACTTTGCTCCGGAAAACATCGTCACCACACTGGAAAAGCGTATGAAGTGCGGCATCGGCATCTGCGGCCGATGCAACATCGGCGGGCGCTATGTCTGCGTGGACGGCCCGGTGTTCACCTGGAAAGAACTTCAGGAACTGCCGCCGGAATTGTAGTTTCCTGCCAGTAATCCTTTTTTAATAATTCATTGCGAGAGAGGCCCCTTTTTTCAAAAAGGGGCCTCTCTCGCGCTCTCTCCACCAAAAACTTTTACAGGGCAATTTCACCCTGACATTACAGAACAGCTGCACAGACCACCGGCGGCCACGAATCTCGCCAAGATATCGGCTTCGGTCATTATGCAGTTGAGGGGATTGCTCCGAATACCTCGTGCTCGTCACTAGAGCATTTAACACTTGAAATGCTCGCTTACGGCAGGCAAAAGCCTGCCTTCTCGCATTTCGTGGCAAGGATTTTCAAGAAAATCCTTGCAGAGCAGTTAACTCATTTCATTCGTTAACTGCTCT
>NZ_JBAIYR010000331.1:0-2605 GCF_036763145.1 Desulfovibrio sp. 1188_IL3213
GGAGCAGCGGCGGAAACGCCCTTTTTCCCCGCAGGTCCCTTTGTTCGCGCCGTGCTGTATTCCCCTGGCGCCACGGGCGATGCCGTTACCGCCAATGTATTTTTCGGCGCAAATGGCGCGGCTCCTGCCGCCATTGCCACAGGGGACGCAGACTTTGACGGCACCAACGCGGCAGCGCCCTATGCGGTGAGCGTCAGCCTGCCTGCCGGATGGTCAAGCTCCTGGGTAGACGTAAGCTTTAACAGCCTTTCCGGCCGTCTGGAATTCCGCCTTACCGCGGACGGCGTGGCTGAAATGCAGCGGCTCGGCCTTACGGGCGAAAGCCTGGTGGACTTCATTCACATTACGGTCACGGACCGCGCTTCGGGCGACAGCTTTGAATATAATGTGGAGCTTGTCGCCACAGACAACCAGAACTTTGATTCCGCGGCGCACGACAGCCGCTATGGCGGCCAGCATCTGGACAATATCGGCGAGTTCCACCAGGGCCAGAACAACGGCGGGGCCTACTCCGTCGTCTCGTCCGCGCAAAATGACGAAATCATCATAAACGACACGGTCATCGGCGGCAGTTCCATACATGCCAGCGGCTCGGCCGACCCGGACCAGATGGCCGATGACTACAATACCATCAACCTTGCTGCCGGGGTTGTGAACACCACAGTGGGCTCCACCACACACATCACTTCCGCGGACGGCACACTTGACGTGTCGGGCGGCGTGACCGCGCAGGGCAGCGGGGCCGAGAACGTCATTGATATGGGCAAGGGCTCGGTTCATGTCCAAAGCGCCTCCAGCGATGGCGTATCCGCTGCCCATGGCGTATTTGCTGTCGATGGCGGCAAGAATACCATCAGCGGCGGCAGCATCAACATAGCCGCCGACGGGCAAGGCATTCAAACCCAGAGCGGCAGCGTCAACTCTGTAACGGCAATTGACGGCGATATCACCATCAATGCACTTTGGAATGGGGTTGGCACATCTGACAACAGCACCACCAACCTTTCCGCCACCAATGGGTCTGTAAGTATAAAGACAGACTGCTGGGGTATCTCGTCCGGCGGCAACAGTAGCACGAACGTTGACGTGACCAATGGAGATCTGGAGATTGATGCCATCGGACGCGGTGTTCATGCATATGGCGGCACCGCCGATGACGGCAGCGTCAATGGATACAGCACCAACACTGTTTCAGTGACAAATGGCAATGTGAATATCAAAGGCGGATGGGAAGGTCTGTTAGCTCACTATGGCGGCACCAATAACATTGATGTTGCTGGCGGCTCTATCTACATCGATGCGGCCGGGGCAGGCGTCTACTCTGTTGAAGAGAGTGCCAACAACCTGACCGTAACTGATGGGTCTCTTCACATAACCGCTGCGGGCACAGGATTGCGTGCTGAGGGGAACAGCGCCAACACCGTTGACGTAGGCGGTGATGTCACCATCACAGGAGCAAGTTTTGGCGTTCTTGCCGCTGGATCAGGCAGCAACAGCATCACCACAGAAAGCGGCGACGTGACAGTGACTGGCAACGGCTCCGGCTACGGCTACGGCGACGGCTACGGCATGTCTGCCGACTCTTCCGGCAGCAACAGCATCACCACAGAAAGCGGCGACGTGACAGTGACTGGCTCCGGCTCCGGCGACGGCTTCGGCTACGGCTACGGCATGTCTGCAATCGATGACGGCAGCAACAGCATCACCACGGAAAGCGGCAGCGTGACTGTGAGCGGCTACGGCCAAGGCCCCAGAGACGACATGTTGTTCGTCGACGGTATGAAGGCCGAATCTTCCGGCAGCAACAAGATCGAAACGGTGGGCGGCGATGTGACTGTGAGGGGCCAACTCGACGACGATGACTACCGCTTCGCCACCGGCATGCACGCGGCTTCTTCCGGCAGCAACGAAATCAAAACTGCGGCTGGCAAGGTAATTGTTGAAGGCAGCAGCAGCGGCGACAGCTTCGGCATGTATGCCGCCAATGCCGCTGCCAGCAACGCCATCACCACAAAAGGCGGCGATGTGACCGTTACCGGCAGCAGCAGCGGCGGCAGTCTTTTGAACCACATCTTAAACGGTGGTGGCACTGGCCGCGGCATGTTTGGTTCCTTTGGCGGTAGCAACACGATCAAAACCGAGAGCGGCAATGTGAGTATTACCGGCAGCGGAGATGTCCTCAGTTTTGGCATGTCCGGCAGCAACAGCATCACCACGGAAAGCGGCAACGTGACCGTTACCGGCAGCGGAGGTGTCAACGGTTGGGGCATGTCCGGCAGCAACAGCATCACCACGGAAAGCGGCAACGTGACTGTGACTGGCACCGGCGGCTACAGCGGCATTCCCGGCGTCGCCTACGGCATGTCTGCCAACGATTCCGGCAGCAACAAGATCAAAACCGCGGATGGCAACGTGACTGTGACCGGCACCGGCGGCGACAAAGGCTGCGGCATGTCTGTCGACAACGGCGGTAGCAACAGCATCACCACGGAAAGCGGCAACGTGACTGTGACCAGCAGCGCTGACCCTGGCGTCGCCTACGGCATGTCTGCCACCCGCGGCGGCGTGAATACGATTGAGTCCACCTCCGGATCGCCCCTGACCG
>NZ_JBAIYR010000332.1:0-2602 GCF_036763145.1 Desulfovibrio sp. 1188_IL3213
AACCGCAGGGCAAGCCGCCGCAGGGTGGCGCTGTAAAGCCCCTCCACGCACTGGCAGACCACAGGAGCCGTGCAGCGCTTGCGCCCCGGCCTGTTGAGCACTATGCAAAGCAGCATCTGTGTGTTGGAAAGCCTGTGATAGCGCTCTGCTTCGTCCACATCGTCCATTTCCAGACGCGCGCCGCCCGCGGAAATATTTACCAGCCGGAGCTGCCCGGGACTGCCCTCGCGAAAGCTGAAATCCGGCTCACCCAGTTCGCGCCAATGGGAGGGCAGCCTGCCCCGCAGCCACAGGTCCACGGAACGCACCATCCCTACAGAGGGAAAAATCCGTTCGTGCCTGCGCAGCTCACGCTGCACATAGGCATCGGGCATGCCTATCTCTATCTTGCACTGCCTGCTTTCCGGGTCCACATGATTATGAATGATGCGGGTTTTGCACAAAAAACCCTGACGGGCCTCGGCAGCCGACATTTTGAATCTATGTATAAGCAGAGCGCGCGGCAGATTGAAATAGACAAGACACTGCTCGTCGTTAAGCACATCGGGCAAAAAACTGGCGTTGGACACAAGCAGTATGCTGGACGGCCGCATTTCTTTGATACGGCAGTACACGTCATCCATCTGGCGATTGCGGCTGGTAAAAAGAACCTCGATACAGACCTGACGAGCAAAGGCCGCGCCAAGCAGAGTCCCGAGCAGAGGCTTTTTGACGGCGGTCTGACCGAAAGCACGCCTGAAACGGTTGAAAAAAAGCATTTTCTGCCTCTTGCGGGGCTGCCCCCTGTTCGGGTCCAGAAGTGCACGGCCGGACAGACCGGCCTACGGATA
Organism: Desulfovibrio sp. 1188_IL3213; assembly: GCF_036763145.1. Classification (NCBI taxonomy): domain Bacteria; kingdom Pseudomonadati; phylum Thermodesulfobacteriota; class Desulfovibrionia; order Desulfovibrionales; family Desulfovibrionaceae; genus Desulfovibrio; species Desulfovibrio sp. 1188_IL3213. The sequence goes on from NZ_JBAIYR010000332.1 coordinate 831, forward strand.
GTAGATTTTTTTATTCCTACAGACGATCGTTGTCAAACGCCCAGACGGCCTGCCCGCGGGGCTTTATGCAGTGCCGCCCGGACGCATGCCGTACCCCTTGCGTCCAGGGCCGCTTGCATATACTGTGCGCGGCATGTCCGACACCATCTTTACCATTGAGCACACCGACGGAGCCGCCCGCGCGGGAACCCTGCGCACGGCGCACGGCACTATTCCCACACCTATTTTCATGCCCGTGGGTACGGTGGGTTCGGTCAAGGCCATTGCCCCTGACGACCTGGCGGCCATAGGCGCGCCCGTCATACTCGGCAATACCTACCACCTCTACCTTCGCCCCGGCGACGAGTTGGTGGCCCGGCGCGGCGGCCTGCACGAATTCGCCTCCTGGCCCGGCTCCATTCTTACGGACAGTGGCGGCTTTCAGGTGTTCAGCCTCAGTTCGCTGCGCAAAATCCGCGAAGAGGGGGTGGAGTTCCGCTCGCACCTTGATGGTTCACGGCACCTGTTCACGCCTGAAAAGGTTTTGCAGATACAGCGCAACCTCAATTCCGACATCATGATGGTGCTCGACGAGTGTGTGCCGTACGGCGCGGACTATGCCTATACCGAAAAATCCCTGGCCCTCACCACGCGGTGGGCCTTGCGCGCCCGTTCGGCCTACCCGGCCGGCACGGCGCACAATCTGCTTTTTGCCATTACCCAGGGCGGCTTTCACAAGGACCTGCGCACGCGCTCGGTGGAAGAACTTTGCGGCCTTGATTTTGACGGCTTTGCCATCGGCGGCCTTTCGGTAGGCGAACCCAAAGACAAGATGTACGACCTGCTCTACCACACCGCCCCCCAACTGCCGGGCAACAAGCCGCGCTATCTTATGGGCGTGGGCACGCCCCTGGATATCGCCAACGGCATCAATGCCGGGGTGGACATGTTCGACTGCGTGCTGCCCACCCGCAACGCGCGCAACGGCACGCTCTATACCTCGCAGGGCAAAATAAACATCCGGCGCAAGCAGTTTGCCGAAGACGACGGTCCCCTGGACCCCAACTGCCGCTGCTACACCTGCCGCACCTTTTCACGCGCCTATCTGCGCCACCTTTACGCCAGCCAGGAATTGCTCTCTTTCCGTCTCAATTCCCTGCACAACCTCACGTACTTTCTCGACCTGGCCCGCAATGCGCGGCAAGCCGTCATCGAGGGCCGTTACGCGGCATTTCTTGCGGGCATTGAGGCGCTCTATCCCGATGAAGCGGCCAGAGCCGCCGCCGGAGCGTAAAGCCGCGCCCCAGAATTGTTGCCGGACAAGCACAGGCCCGTTCCGGTTCAGCCATGTGGAGCAAACGATGTCCCGCATACCTGAACCGGGACGGGCTTTTTCTGCCTGCTGAACCACCGCGCTGCCCGATCAGGCCCGCAGGACACAGGAAAAACCGAGACGTCCGCAGCATCAGGAGCAGGCGGCCACCGGCTGCGGCCGGGCCATTGCCATCTTTGCCCCCTGCCCCTTCCTGTGGCATACTGCCCGCGAACATCCGCTCGCCGCGCTGCCGCGTTGCCACGCCGCCGCACCGAAAAAGGGCGGGACAAGCCAGCAAGAGGTTCGCATGCAAGCCAGTCACAGGTACTCCCTTACCCCTTCCACTGCCAGCAACCCGCTGAGTCTGCGGGGCATGGTCACAAGCCCCCACTACCTGGCCTCTCAGGCAGGGCGCGACATCCTGCGCTCAGGCGGCACGGCCGTGGATGCGGCCATTGCCGCGGCGGCAGTGCTATCC
>NZ_JBAIYR010000333.1:0-2571 GCF_036763145.1 Desulfovibrio sp. 1188_IL3213
TTCATCGGCCCACATTGTCGCCATGACAGGTTCCTATTTTCGCGGCGATCAAGTTCCCATTTTGCCCCCAGAAGCAGAGGCCCTGTTCACGCAAGTGACCTATACGTACTACGAACAGCTAAATGGCCACCAGGGGCAGCACGGTGTTGTTGTGCGTGGGCGAACCGGCCAGCACTGCGCCGCAGTCGGCCAGTTCGGTCATGATGGCGCTGTGGTGATTGCTTTTGACCGACATGAGGCGGGTGGGCACGCCGTTTTCTTCCAGACCGCTGCATGCGGCATAGGCCATGGATTCAGTGGACTGCCACATGGTGTCGTAAAAAATGAGGGCGCGCTGCTGCGGCTTTTGTTCGGCCATGGTGCGGTACATGTCGATAATGCGGCGCACGGCCTTTTCACCGCGATGGATGAGGCCGTGGTCCGGGGCGATCATGTCGATGTCCAGCTGCTCCACAATGGGCAGGGTCTTGAGCACCATCGGGGAGTAGGGCAGCACGATATTGTAGTAGTATTCCTTGACGCGGCGTACATATTCGCCATCATCATCGAAATCGTCCACAAAGCGTGCGGAACTGGCGATGTTCTGCCCGAAGATGTCATTGCTGACGAGCAGCTTTTCTTCAGGAATGTATGACACCATGCTGTCGGGCCAGTGCAGCATGCGCGTTTCCTGAAATACGATGGTGCGCTTGCCTATGCTGATGCTGTCGCCGCTTTTGACGGCCTGTACGGGCCAGTCCTTGCAGGAAAAATATCCGGCCATGGACTTGAGGCCCGCCTGCGACACGAAAATTTTTTCGGGTTTGCAGCGTTCCACGATGGCTTCAAGCGCGCCGGCGTGGTCAAGTTCCATATGGTTGCAGACGATATAATCGATTTTTTCAGGCTCCAGAACCTTAGCCATGCGGCACAGAAGGGCGCCTTCGCAGCCTGAGGATACCGTGTCCATAAGGACGTTTTTTTCGTCTTTGATGAGGTAGGCATTGTAGGTGGAACCGTCCGGGGAGCGGGAATAGCCGTGAAAATCCCGGTGGTCGTAGTCTACGTAGCCTATCCAGTATATGTCTTTTTTGATTTCAACAGGTTGCATCTATATATTCTCCGAAGTGTTTGGTCTTCCCCTTTACGAAAAGCCCCGCTTTGCCGAAAGTTACGGCAAAGCGGGGAAAAATGCAGGAAAAGACCGAAGTTAGGCCGGGCTGAACTGGTCTTTGCTCACCCCGCACACGGGGCAGCACCAGTCGTCGGGCAGCTGGTCAAAGGGAACGTTATCGTGTTCGGCGGGGTCATATTCGTAGCCACAGACATTGCAAACATACTTTTGCATTGGGGAATCCTCCTTGGGAGATGGCGCGGGGCTGCCGCGCCTCTTCTGTAATGCGCCTTGCGGCGGATCTAGTTTTCAGCCTTCCAGTGCCCGTGCAGATTGCAGTATTCGCGGGCGGTCACCTTGGCGGCGTCAATGGCAAAGAAAGCCTCGGGCGCATCGCCGGGCTTGAGAAACTTGGTGTAGCTTCTGCCGTCGGCCAGCAGTTCGATCCATTCAATCCAGTGCTTTTCTTCCATGGGATGAGGCACGCTGCCCACCTTGATCAGGTAGCCGCCGTCAACTTTTTCGATAACAGGCACGTGCTTTTCCATAGCGCCGTCGGTTGCGCCCTCGACCATGTGCTTCATGGGTTCGCCACAGCACACGAGTTCGGCGCCGCCGCCGTGCAGCACTTCAACAATATTACCACAATGAGTGCATTTATAAACTTCCAGATGCTTGGGCATGGTTTCCTCACTTGCTTTTTGGCCGGCATGGGCCTTGATTTAGGTTGCCGCCGGGGCAGCCGGGCGAAAGGCCCGCACTTGCGCGGATGCCCCTGTAGCCCCGGATACCGATAATTATTGTGTAAGAAGTCCTGAGCAAAGTAAAGTCTTTTTTATGAAAAATAATAGCCATTATCAATAGTGAGCGGGCGAAGCAAGGCACAAAGCTTTTCCGGCAGAACCAAGGCGACTATGCCATCTTATTTCTGTTATGACTAGACAGTGTCGTCACGAGCGCCTTTCCCGGTATCTCTGCGTCGAACTTCGCCTTTTATTCCGGTTGAGTACCATAAGAGTACACTCCCTGCATAAAAGGCTCGTTCTCCTTGATATACCAAGGAAATTCATCTCGTGACGACGCTGTCTAGAGCAATTTAACTTTTAAATTGCTCGGACGGCTGCGTGAGCAGACGTTCGCTACGGAGGCGTAAGCGCAGTTTATCTGCGCGGTTAAACGCCGAAGTGAGCGTGCCTTAAACTTTGAGAATATACATTCTCAAAGTTAATCTGCTCTAGAGCGTTTGGCGTCTGAAATACTCTGTTTGTCTTTATTCATGCCGCCTGCGCGGCGGGGACAGGGCAATGGCATCCTGCGGTGATTTAACGGTTTTCCGTTTTTTGCGCTGCTTTTTGCTCGTGGGCGGCACCGGATACGCCGGGCGCGGGGGAGACGGCAGGGGATGACGCGGAGCTTTCCGGCATGGCCTTTGTGTGCTCAGGGGGTTCCGGCAGAGCCTTGGGCGGGCTGGTCTGGGA
>NZ_JBAIYR010000334.1:0-2568 GCF_036763145.1 Desulfovibrio sp. 1188_IL3213
GGGCGAGGTCGGCGCCGCGCCGCTCGATGCCCACCAGCATGACATGGCCGCAGTCTGCGTGGCGCTCCATAATCTGGGACGCCAGGCGCTCCAGCATGCGGGTCATTTCATGTTCTTCAAGCAGCAGGGTTGTACCCATGTTTCCTCCCGTAACGTCTCGCTGAAACAAGGGTAGCGCTTTTTGTGATTGAAGAAAAGTCCCCTGGTAATTGACAAGGTCGATGCATGGCCTTAGTTACTAGGTCACCAGAAATATGGAGGACACCATGATTCAGTTGACCGATAACGCCCGCAAGGAACTCGATTCCTTCTTTGCGGACAAGAAAAAGGATCCCATCCGGATTTATCTTTCTGCCGGTTGAGGCGGCCCGCGTCTCGCACTGGCTCTGGATGAGCCTAATGATCAGGATTCAACCGAGGAACAGGCCGGGTACACCTTCTGCATGAGCAAGTCTTTGCTGGATGAAGTGAAGGGAGTCACCATTGATTTGACCTATATGGGCTTTACGGTTACCCCCGAAATGCCCTTTGCTTCCAGCGGCGACGGCGGCTGCAGCAGTTGCACGAGCTGCGGCGGCCATTAATCGGGCGAAAGCCTGGTTCCCCCGCTGGCCGATGAAGCATATCTGCCTGTTTTTCGGTATTTTTTTATATACTTGAAAAATATTGGAGGAACCATGCTTGAATTGACCGAAAGCGCCCGTCAGGAACTGGATGCCTACTTCAAGGGCAAGGAAAAGAGCGATATCCGCATTTACCTTGCCCCCGGCGGCTGCACCGGCCCGCGCCTTGCGCTGGCTATCGACGCTGCCACTGAAGACGACCAGAGCGAAGAACAGGGCGGTTTTACCTTCTGCATCAATAAAGATCTGCTGGGCCAGATTGAGGGCGTGAAAATCGACCTCACTCACATGGGCTTCATGGTGGAGCCTACAGTACCCCTGCCCCAGAGCGGCGGGGGAGGCTGCTCCGGCTGCTCCGGCGGCTGCGGCGCCTAGCAGGGCGGATTGGTACAGTTGACCGGGGGCGGCCTTTGGGCCGCCCCCTCGCCGCTTCAGGGCTGCCTGTCTTGCGGCGTTCTGGAGCATTTTAACTTTGAAAAAGTGCAAATGCTCTAACGCTGCACGAAAATACAGCGCGCCACAACGTGGTGTAGATTCAGTCGAAAATTGCATTTTTCGGCTGAATGAAAACTTTGAAGCGTGAGCATTTCAAAGTTGATCTGCTCTAAGGGCTGCAGCGTCAGCCTCGCCACAAGGCACAAGGGTATTGCGCCCGCACGTATCAGCATGCCTTGGAGTGAGGTACGCCGTGGTGAGCGTTTTACAGGTTGTGAGAATGCATATTTTCAAGGTTAACGAGCTTTAGACAGTGTCGTCACGAGATGAATTTCCTTGGTATATCAAGGAGAACGAGCCTTTTATGCAGGGAGTGTACTCTTATGGTACTCGACCGGAATAAAAGGCGAAGTTCGACGCAGAGATACCGGGAAAGGCGCTCGGGACGACACTGTCTAAGGGAGCGGGCATTTTTTCGTCCGCAGCCGCCTACCTGAACACTGCGGCTTTACGCCGCATTTCCGCATTACGGCCGTGCCGGAAAAGGCACGGCGCATGGAACATTTTCATGAGCAATTTCAGTACAGTCTTGGCAAGCAAGGAAGGGCAGATCTATATTGAGCGCAGCGGCATGGGTACGCGTTGCCGCCTTGCAGCCGAAGCGTTGGCCCAGGGGCGTACCGTGGTGCTGGTGGCCCGCGACCGGGAAGAATACAACAGCGCCCGCGCCTTGCTTACGCTTTTTACCCCCGATCTTTCGCTGGCCGACAAGTCTGTTTCCGAACCCCAATGGAGCAGCCCCTGCCTGAACCTGCCGCCCCTGAGCCAGTGGCAGGACAGAGCCTCGTGGGCGTCGCGTCTTGCCGCGCTGTATGGCCTTGCCCAGGGAAGACCGCGCTGTGTTGTGTGCAGCGTGGAAAGCTTGCTGCTGCGCCATGTTCCCCTGGATTTTTTTGCAGCATGCAATCTGGATTTGCGCAAGGGCAGCGATTACGCGCCCGAACTGCTGCTGGAGCAGGCCGTGGAGTGGGGGTATGAGCGCGTTGCCATGGTGACGCGGCCCGGAGAAATGGCCCGTCGCGGTGATATCCTGGATATTTTTCCCACAGGCTACGCAAAGCCGGTCCGTCTGGAATTTTTTGGCGACACGCTGGATGAAATGCGTGTTTTTGATGCTGAAAGCCAGCGTTCACTGCAGGCTTGCGATGAGCTGGTTCTTTTGCCCGCCAGCCCCCTTGCCCTTGACGCCAAAAGCCTCGCAGCGGCTCGTGACCGCTGTGACCGCATGTTTGCCGAAGGCCGCATCGGCGAAAACGAATGCTATTCCTTCAAGAAGTCTCTGGACGGCGGCGGCCTGGGGCTTTTGCCCGGCAGTGTGCTTGAAGCGCCAAGCCTGTTTGAAGACTGGCTGCCCAAGGACAGCCTGTGGCTTTTGCCCGGCGAAAGCGACAGTGCCGATGCCCTGCGCGATGGCCGCCTGAGCCTCAAGGAAAGGCTGGAGGCTCCCGAC
>NZ_JBAIYR010000335.1:0-2555 GCF_036763145.1 Desulfovibrio sp. 1188_IL3213
TTTACGGGCCGCAAGTAACAGAAATGCAAATGTCAGATCGCCCGTGCGCCTGTTAGGGCGCGGCTGGTAAGAAAGCCTTACAGGCGCATATGAAGAACCCCCGGCTAGGCCGGGGGGTTCCTTTTTAATTATATTACCTGAGTATGTAGCGCGACATTTATTTTTGCCGGGCGCTGGCTTCCCTGCGGCGCGGAATTTGCTGGGTTGGTGGAGCTATTTAACTCTGCGTTTTTGGAGATAGTTTTGCCCTTTGGGCGGGGGCAAACGGAGCGACGAGGAAAAGGAGGCAGCGCCTCCTTTTTTTCTTGGGAGTGGTAGTTAGGGTTATTCGGCAATGGCCTTGTCGTCCATGTACATGTCTCGGATTTCCTCGGGTATATCGGCCAAGATCATGGCGAGGGCCTGCGCTAACGGGCCTGCCTTCCTCACCATATCCTCTATTTGGCTGGCTGTGTAATCCAACCCCAAAAGAGTGCTTACAGCCTTGTGAATGTCCGCTTTGCTTATGCCGGTATGCCGCAGAGTGCGTTCCGTCTGACTTTTGCCGTTGATGGCGCACCATGTCTTGTATGCGAGTGGCCTTTCAGCCTCGAAAAATCTGCGGCAATCATGCTCCAAATGGCTGTAGTGCGTAAGGGCCCTTTGCCAATTCTTCTTTCCACACATTTCATCAGCGTAAAAGCGTCCACATTTACTATCTAAAAAATCGCGGGTCATTTCGTCGTTCCAGCCCATCCAGTTTTGAACATGTTCAAATGCCACTCTCCATGCTCTTTCCGCGAAAGCCTCGCCGCATTGTTGGCGAGCTGTTCCAAAAAATCCCCATTCTCTATTTTTGGTAGTAAGCATCTTGTTTTCCTCCGGTTTGTTTGTTTCCGTGAGTCACACTTCGCTCTGTCTGCGGAGGATTGCAAGAATTTTTTTAACACATCGTAAAATAATTTACATTGACTCTCAGGGCCGAAAACGGCAAGCTGCAGCTGTAAGGAGTTATTATGAAAGACGTGTCCACAGCTTTCGGCCTCGCATTGCGGGAAAGCAAGCTTCGGCCTCTGGACTACTGCAGGGCCGTCACCAAGCTGACCGGGCAGGAGTACTCGCCGGTCATGACAAGCCGTTGGATTCAAGGCGTACATGAGGCCCCGGCTCCAGCCGTGGCGCTGGCCATCCTGCTCGGGCGCCTGCCGATGGAAGAGCGCAAGGCGCTCATCCAAAGCCCGCCGCGTAAGAAGTACACTCGTAAAGTGAAGGGGGAGCCTTCCCCCTCCTGAAAGCCTTCTACCAATTCCTGATCAGCACCTCGCCAGCGGCCTTATTGACTTTGTTACCGCATGTGTACCGGGTTTGCACTTCTTCGATCTCAAAAGCTTTGAAGCACTCCCGCACTCCAGGTGTGTCATTGAGGCTGACCAAAAACTTGCCTTTTACCCCGGCCAGCAGGTCAGCCAGCCGTGAAAAATCTTCTTTGGTAAACAGCCCAGGGCCATAATAATTCTCAAAGTCCCAATACGGTGGGTCTACATAAAAAAAGGTGTCAGGCCGATCATAATTCTCAATCACCTTATGGTACGGCAAGCATTCAATATAAGCCCTGGCCAAGCGCAAATGCGCCGCGGACAGGGTCTCTTCAATACGGAGAAGATTAAGACGACTACCGCGGCTGGCCGCGAACCCCCATGTGGGACTAGTTATTCTGCCACCAAAGCAGCTCTGTTGAATATAGTAAAAACGTGCTGCACGCTGAATGTCCGTTAGCGTTTCAGGATCGGCTTTTTTCAGCCGCTCAAACTCGTCCCGGCTGACCAGAACCCACTTGAAAAAGCGAACAAACTCCCCCAGATGCCATTGTAGGCAACGGTACAGTGTTACCACATCCTTGTTGATATCGTTAATGACCTCAACAGCGCTTTCAGGCTTTCTGAAGAGAACCCAGGCTGCGCCGCAAAACGGTTCAACGTAGCAGTGATGCTCGGGGATGCGATCCACGATGCGCTTGGCCAGCAGACTTTTGCCGCCCATCCACCCGGCAAGCGGGGGACGGCTGTTCAACACAGTATTCATTGAGAAACCTTCTATAAGAGGCTCGCTGGCCTTCTCGCCTGGGAATCTGGTTCCTCAGTGATTAATCATTCGCGCTGGTTGGCATTCGCTGCCAAAGTTGCCAGCGCATACGCCGCTTCCAAAGGCACAACTCCGTTACCCGTGAGTCGGTATCTGTCCAGTTTATGGGCCAACCCATCATGACTTCCAGCCAGCGCGGGTTGCAAGTCAGGTTGTGCGGCAAGCCAGATGTCCCAGGCCGCAAAGTCACTACCATCGGGAGGGAAGAAACCCTGGCCCGCCCCATCCCCATCATATAAAGAAGCGTCCAGGCTTCCGCCGCCAGGTGAGTCCCAAGCTGAAAGGCTCCCTTTCTCATGCAGAGCTAGAGATAGGCTGGAAAAAACGGACGCCATAGTCCATATCCATTGAGGAGGTTCTATGACGAAAGCACCACGGGGACGTTATTCACAGGAATTGAGGCAGCAAGCCGTCACCATGGCGGTTGATGATGG
>NZ_JBAIYR010000336.1:0-2550 GCF_036763145.1 Desulfovibrio sp. 1188_IL3213
GGGCACGGGGCACTACGGCGCGCTCTCGGTCTGGGTGCAAAGCCATGCCCGCCCCCGCATGGAATTTGTGGTGGGTCCGGGTGCGTTCAGCCCGCCTCCCAAGGTAGACTCTGCGGTTCTGAGCTTTGAACCGCTGCCCGCCCATGACCGGCCCGCACATCCGAAGCTGCTCTCGCGCCTTCTGCGGATATGTTTTCAGCAACGACGCAAACAGCTTGGCGGCATATTCCGACGCGCCGCACTGCCGGGTCTTGAGAAGTCCCTGCACGACGCCTGCATTGATCCCGCCTTGCGGCCCGAAGCCCTGACATGCTCCGATTTTCAGCGTATAACCGCTTTTTGGGCTTCACAACTTGACAACAAGGCATAAAAAGTTTTCAGTCTATCCACTAATCTTGCTGCGTTGTATGCCTTCAGGCTTTTTATAGGGTCACGAAGGCCGCCTGGAACAGCGCGGGGGAACCTTTCAGGAGGACACGCTGATGACTAAGGCTGATCTTGTTGAAAAAATAGCTGCCAAGGCCAACTTGACCAAGGCTGCTGCCGAACGGACCCTCAATGCCTTTCTCGCTTCTGTCGAAGACGCTCTTGTCAAGGAATCCAAACTTACGCTTACCGGTTTCGGCACATTCGCAGTGGAGCACCGTAAGGCCAGGCAGGGTCGCAACCCCCGCACCGGCGACACGCTTACCATCCCGGCGTGCAAGATTATCAAGTTCCGCCCGGGCAAACTGCTCAAGGACTCGCTGAACTAGAGCAGATTAACTTTGAGAATGGATATTCTCAAAGTTTACTTCGGCGCTTAACAGCGCAAGTAAATTGCGCACTCCTTCGCTACAGGGGCCTGCTCACGCAGTCGCCAGAGCAACTTCAAAATGAAAATGCTCTGATGATGCGAGCAGTGATGATAAGCGTCCAGGATAATGTAAACATTTAACGCATGCGCCTTACAGCTACGGCAATTTTTTCGCCATACAAAATCGTAACGGCGAAAAAAGCTTGCCTTTTTTCAGCCTCCGGGCTATAGAAGCACTTCACTTGCGACATCGTCGCCAGTCCGTACGCGGGTAAAGCCCGTGAACGGTATTTTTTGGGGCCGTAACCATAGGCCCTCCGCCGAAGGGGGTGATTTTCTTGCCCGGAGTTTTTCTTAACGAAGACGACTATAACTTCGATATTGCGCTGCGCCGCTTTAAGAAGCAGGTAGAAAAGGCCGGCATTCTTTCTGAAATGAAGAAGCGCCAGCACTACGAAAAGCCCAGCGTCATGCGCAAAAAGAAGAAGGCCGCCGCCCGGAAGCGGTTGATGAAAAAGATCAGGAAGATGAACATGGCCTAACCGGGGGCGCATACATGCGCCCGGGGCCTTGCATCCGGCCAGTTATGCGGGAAGCCCCTTTTGGGGTTTCCCGCATTTTCTGCTTTACTCCACCCTTCACCACACCACTGCCATGACCGTTACCACCACGCTTTTTGAACAGATTGAAAAAGACTATGTGCGCGCCTACAAAGCCAAAGACAGCGTGCGCCTTACAGTGCTGCGCCTGTTGAAAACAGCGGTCAAGAACCGCCTGGTGGACCTGCGGCGGCCCGGCGGCAGCCTTTCCGATGAAGAAATGCTTGATGTCATTGTCAAGGAAGGCAAGCAGAGGCAGGACTCCATCGAGCAGTACACGGCTGCCCAGCGGCCCGACCTTGCCGAAAAAGAGGCTGCGGAACTGGTCGTCCTCAAGGACTACCTGCCCAAGGCCCTTGGTCAGGATGAACTGAACGCCCTCATTGAAAGCACCATTGCCGAACTTGGCGCATCGTCGCCCAAAGATATGGGCAGGGTCATATCCGCTATCATGGCCGGCCATAAGGGCCAGGTGGACGGCAAGGCACTTTCTGAGGCCGTGAAAAAACGCCTGCAATCCTGACCAGCCCCTGACCCGCCTGCGCTGCAAGATTGCCAAAGCAGGCGGCAGCGCAATATTTTCAGCCGCTTTTCCGTCATGGCGGATATACAGCGGCCTTCCAGATGCGGAACTCGCCCTGCCGTCCGGCCACAGGCCGTTGTAACCGGGAGTTGCCTCGCAAGATGGAAATACTGTGTGTCCGGCAAAAACGCACTCTCCGGAATATGCGGGCCGTCAGGCCCTTCGGGAGCTGCGTCCTTTTTTCTGTGACAAGCCATTTCATTGCTCCCGAGGCATCAGCATGATTCACGCCCGTACGCTCCAGGCCCTGGAATTCAATCACATCACTGACCACCTGGCTTCGCTCTGCCTTTCAGGCGTGGGGCGTGACCGCGCACTGGCTCTTGCCCCGCTGCCCTTGGCTGAAGATGTAAATCTGGCGGCGCGGGTATATGAAGAAGCGGCGGACTGGGCCTCACTTCCGGCTGCCGGGGGAACCGCATTTACTCTCAATGCCTTTCCTGATGTCACAGGTTTTCTGCACGCCGCGCAAACCAGCCGTCCCCACGCTTTTCAGCCCGATGTGGACGCCTTCTGGGCGCTGCGCGAAGTCCTGCGCACGGCACGCGACGCCCACGCATCCATTGCCGTGC
>NZ_JBAIYR010000337.1:0-2543 GCF_036763145.1 Desulfovibrio sp. 1188_IL3213
CCGGGCAATATGCGCCCATCGGCACCAAGACCCGCCAGGGCGCGAACATTGCCCAGAAAGAAATGGCCGCCAACGGCGTCAACGTGCGCCTTGAAGTCATCAATACCGAAGCCCCGGACTGGCTGCAGAAGCTCAATGCCCTGCCCGCGTCCTGCGCGGTTGTGGGCGGCCCCCTTCAGGCGTCCAACTACGCTCAGGCCCGCAAGGCCGGCGTTACGGACAAAAAAGCCTTTTTCACCTTTCTGCCCTCGCTTGAGCCGGGCGACGAAGGTGTGCATGCGTGGCGCTTTTTCCCCGGACCGCAAGACCAGATTGATGCCCTTGTGGGTTTTGCCGCCGACAGTCTCGGCATCCGCAGCTACGGGGCCTTCTATCCCACCGATGCCTACGGCACGCGCATGACCGGCCTTTTTGAGCAAAGCCTGTACAAGCGCAACATGCCGCTCCAGAAGGCCGGCTACAATCCCTCCGACCCCACGTCGTGGAGTTCGGCGGCAGTCCCGCTCATCAACGCCCAGACCCCCGAGGGCAGCCGCACGCCCATTCCCCAGACGGCCTTTGAGGCGCTCTTTGTGCCGGACTCGTGGAAAAGTATGGACATGCTGACCACAAGCCTGCTGTACAACGGCGAAGACCGGCTGGTGCTGCTCGGCACTACCCTGTGGGAACAGGGCCTGTATGGCAAAATGGTGACCACGCCTGAAAAGTTCGCCCTGGCGGTCTTTCCCGGCGCCTGGAATCCCTCACACGCCCCCCGCGCCCTCCAGAGCCAGGGTTCGGACTTCTGGACGGCCCTCGGCTATGATTTCGCCCGTTTCAGCGTCAGCCTCGGCCTTGATGCGCGCCTTACCGCACCGGAAATAACCGCCCGTGCGCAGCGCGCCTCGCACATGGTATGGGGCATGGCCCCCATTGCCTGGGACAGCGCCGGCGTGGCACACCAGAAGCTCTTTATTTTCAGCGTGTCTCCCACGGGCATGGTTCCCGTCAATGTGGACGAATTCCGGCAGACGCGCAGCAACATCCTGCAGCAGTCCGCCCTGCGCATGCAGGGTCTGCCGCCCGTGGATGCACAGGGCAACCCCCTTACGCCCGGCGACGGGCAGCAGCCCACACTGCAGCCCATCGGCACGACGCCCAAGCCTTCGTACAAGCTGAGCCTGCCGTCACGCCTGTAGGGTAGACAGATTTGGAAAAATGTTCCCCGCGCGTTCATGATCCGCACGGGGAACGACCGTATGCCGCTTTACCGGGACCTGTTCCGGCGCAGCGCTAACGTCTGCAACCTGCAGTCTGAAAACGGTACGGCAGCGGCCCGGGCGGCCGTTTTTGCTGCCCCGGCAGCGCACCCAGAAATTTTACAACATCCCTCGTCAAGCACCGCCCCGGCGCTTGACGGGCAAGGCAAAGGACCTCGCAACATGGCACAGAACAAAGGTATCGGCTTGAAAGAAGTGGCCCATATGGCCGAGCTCTCACGCCTCACTGTCAGTGAGGAAGAACAAACGCTTTTCGCGCGGCAACTGGATGACATCCTCGGCTATATGGATGTGCTCGCCAAGGTGGACACCAGCGAGGTGGAGCCTCTGTACAGCCCCGCGCAGCACCGGCCCGCGCCGCGCGAAGACGTGGCCGCCCATGTATGCACCCGTCAGGATGTGCTGGCAAACGCTCCCGAGGCAGACGGCGAATATTTTATGGTTCCGCGCATCGTCTAGAGCAGATTAACACTTGAAATGCTTGCTTACGGCAGGCAAAAGCCTGCCTGCTCGCATTTCGTGGCAAGGATTTTCAGGAAAACCCTTGCAGAGCAGTTGACTCGTTTCATTCGTAAACTGCTCTAGAGCAGATTAACTTTGAGAATGTACATTCTCAAAGTTTAAGACACGCTCGCTTCGATGCTTAACCGCGCAAGTAAGTTGCGCTTGCATCTTTGCGGCGGGTGAAATTGCTCCTGAGCATCCGGGCACGGCAGATCCTGCAAGCAGGCTTCCGTTTACGCCAACACTACAAGCAGAATTTTCGAGAACACCATGACCGACATATGCTCCCTCTCTCTCACGGCTGTGGCCCGGGCCCTGCAAAAAAAAGAACTGAGCGCGGTGGATGTGACCACCGCCTGCCTTGACCGTATCGCCGCCACAGAGCCGCGGCTGGACGCCCTGCTGTATGTGAATGCCGAAAACGCCCTGGCCCATGCCGCCGCGCTGGACAGCGAAGGCCCCGATGCCGCCCGTCCCCTGTGGGGCGTGCCTGTGACGCTCAAGGACGCCTTTTCCACCAAGGGCATGCCCACCACGGCCGGTTCGCACATGCTTGAAGGCTATACGCCCTTCTATGACGCCTTTGCCGTGCAAAAACTGCACGAAGCCGGGGCCGTGGTTCTGGGCAAGACCAACCTGGACGAGTTCGCCATGGGCTCCAGCACGGAAAACTCCGCCTTCAAGGCCACGCGCAACCCCTGGGACCTCAACAAGGTTCCCGGCGGTTCCAGCGGCGGCTCCGCCGCTTCGGTGACGGCCGGGCAGTGCTTTGCCTCGCTA
>NZ_JBAIYR010000338.1:0-2528 GCF_036763145.1 Desulfovibrio sp. 1188_IL3213
CTTGCATGTGGCCGTAGGGGTGCTGGCCGGCATGGGGGGCCTTGTGCTCTCGCTCTGGCTTGAGGCCAGACTGCTGACCCTGCCCGCCCTTTTTCCGCCACTGCTGCTGCCCACGGCACTGACCACGCTTTTTTGCGGGCTTATCCTCGTGGTGGGGCGCACTACGGCCCTGGCCCAGGTCATCGGCTATCTCGTGGCGGAAAACGGCATTTTTCTGCTGGGCATGCCGCTGATGACGGCCGGGACCATCTGGTTTGAACTGGCTCTTTTGCTGGACGTGTTTGTGGCAGTCTTTGTTATGGGCATTGCCATCAACCACATCAGCAACACTTTTGAATCCATTGATGTAGGCCGCTTTCGCAGCCTCAGGGATTGACGGCCATGCTGGAAGCCTTGCTTTTTCTCCCGCTGGCGGCGGGCTGTATCATGTTGCTCGGCACAAGTTCTCTGTGCCGTGTTCTGCTGCCCCTCACTGGACTGGCCCACGCCGGGCTGGCAGCCGCGACCACCTGGAAGGTCGCCAACGGAGCCGAGCCGGAAGCCCTGGGAGGCCTTCTGGCCCCGGACCCGCTGGGCGCGCTTTTTCTCATGCTCGCCAGCCTGCTCTTTCTGGCGGCTTCTGTGTATGCTGTGTATTACCTGCGCGAGGAAGAACGCCTGGGCGTACACACCGCCTTTCAGGACGGCCGCAGCTTTACCAACGCGCCGCAGCGCCGTCTGGCCGCCTGCCTGTGCTTTTTTCTCTCATCCATGACCCTTGTGACCACCACCCCGCATCTCGGCGCCTTGTGGGTCGGCATTGAAGCCACTACCCTTTCCAGCGCGCCGCTGATCTACTTTCACCGCCACCAGCGCTCCCTTGAGGCCACCTGGAAATACCTCATCATCTGTTCCGTGGGCATCGCCCTGGCAATGGTGGGCAACATCCTGCTTTCTGTGGCTTTTTATACGCCCGAAGGCATGGAAGCCATGATGGAAGGCATGGATCAGGTGGGCTGGTATGTCAGCCACGCCCGCGCCGGGGAAGAAACCTGGCTCAAGGCCGCATTTATTTTTCTGCTGGTGGGCTACGGCACAAAAATGGGCCTGGCCCCTCTGCACAACTGGCTGCCGGATGCCCACAGCCAGGCCCCTTCGCTGGTTTCGGCGCTGCTGTCCGGCGCATTGCTCAACTGCGCCATGCTCGGCATTCTGCGCGGCCACCAGATCATGCTGGCCGCCGGGCTTGGCGGATTCAGCAGCGGCCTGCTCAGCTTTTTCGGCTTGCTGTCGCTGATTACGGCGGCCATCTTCATTGTGGGTCAGGGCCATTACAAGCGCATGCTGGCCTATTCCAGCGTGGAACATATGGGCATACTGGCGCTTGGCGTGGGCGTGGGCGGGCTGGCCGTGTCCGGGGCCATGCTGCATGCCGTCTGCCATTCGCTGACAAAATGCATGCTCTTTTTGCTTTCCGGCAACATTCTGGCCCGCTATCACACCTTTTCAAGCTATGACATCCGCGGCATGCGCTGGACCATGCCTGTAACCGGAACCCTCTGGATGGCCGGTTTTCTGGCAGTGGCAGGCTCGCCGCCTTTCGGCATTTTCATCAGCGAATTCATTATTTTCAAGGGCATGCTGGCTGCCGGGTCTCCCTTTCTGGCCGCAGGCTATCTGCTGGCCCTGGCCGTAATATTTGTGGGCCTTTCGGTGGCGGTGCTGCGCATGGTGCAGGGCAACCGCCCTGCGGATATGCCCCAGAATCCGCGCGAACCGCTGTTGAGCGTACTTCCGCCCCTGGTGCTCGGCATGGGTGTGCTGACTCTGGGCCTGTGGATACCCGACTGGCTGTGGAATTTTTTACGGCAGGCCGCGGCCCTTATCGGCGGTTAATACGGCTTACCGATGAAGCGAGTGCCTGCCTTGCAAGGATTTGTCTGCAAGCCCTTGCCACGGAACAGGAATCGGTGAGCTTTTCACGCCGCCAGGCGCCTGTTTCAGAAGTGTCAAAATCTCTAGGAGCTGTTTCTAACTGAATAATTTTGCTCCAAAAACAAGGAAGAGTCGGGTTTTGCCGAAAGGAGCATACTCTTATGGTATTCGACCGGAGCCCAGACACCACTTTGACTCAGTTACTGGACAAAAGGATTATTCAGAAGCAGTCCCTGGAGAAATATTGCTTTAACATTGCCCTGGCGGCTGCGTGTGCAGACGTCCGCTACGAAGGTGCGGGGCGCTGTCTTTGCGCTCCAAGGCATCGCAGTGAGCATTTTTGAACCTTTGAAAGCTTGTATGCTCAAAGGCAAAGTGCTCCAGGAGGATAACATGTCGTTCGACTACCGCGAGTCGGTAACACTGAACAAACTTGGGCGTCATTCCGTATCTGAATTGCGGGACATACTCCGTCACGCCCTGGCCGGAGGCTGGCGCGTACTGGCGTTTTTCGGCATTCCCGGCACGGACGCCCCCCTTGACGCGAAGAACGGCGACGCACCGGAACAGACCCGTGCCGTGAGCCTTTGCTGCGTGCTGGCCCATGACGGGAC
>NZ_JBAIYR010000339.1:0-2516 GCF_036763145.1 Desulfovibrio sp. 1188_IL3213
GCGTCGAGGCCGTGGGGCGCGTCACCAGCGGCTCGTTTGCGCCTTCATTGGGCTATGTCATTGCTTTTGCCTGGGTGGATGCCGCCCATGCGGATAAAGAAGATTTTGTGGTGCGTGCCTCCAGAACGGAACTGCCCGCCAAAAAGGTGGAAATTCCTTTCTATAAAGAAGGCACGGCCCGCAAGAAGCTGGTCTGACGCGCGCGGCATTCTGTCGGCCGCTTTGCGGCGCAGACCTGCCGCCCGCGAGAAACGTGAAGGCTTGTAGCCCGAGAGGGCGCGTACTGTTCCCCCCAACTACATATTTCAGGAGAATGCACATGGCTACCAATCCCTCGGATCTGTTGTACAGCAAGAGCCACGAATGGGTGCGCCTGGAAGGCGACGAGGCCGTGGTGGGCATCACCCACTTTGCCCAGGAATCTCTTGGCGACATCACCTATGTGGAGCTGCCGCTCGTGGGTGATGAAGTGAGCGAAGAAAGCGAATTCGGCTCCATTGAATCCGTCAAGGCCGCCAGCGACCTCATTTCGCCCGTGAGCGGCGATGTGGTCGGCATCAATACCGCCCTGGAGCAGGCGCCTGAAAAGTGCAATGCCGATCCTTATGGCGAAGGCTGGCTCATGCGCGTCAAGTTTTCCAGCAAGCCCGAAGGGCTTTTGGACGCAGCAGCCTACGAGGCGTTCTGCGCCGCCGAAGGCCATTAAAGCACGTATTTTTCCGGCCTCTGGACTTGCCGTGCGGTTTCTCGCCGCACGGCGGCCAGAGCCGGGAGAATGGACCGGACAGCGCGGGCAGCGGCACGCCCCGGCCGGAAAACAGAACCTTGCGGGCTCGCAGGTTACACGGGTCTGGACAGAATCTGTTTCGAATCTGTTTCGAGTTTGGCCCGAATCTGGCCCGAACCTGCCCCGAACCTGTTATGGGCTTGCCCGCACAGGACGGGCAGCCGCCGGATATTTCATGAAACGGCGGGCAAAACGGCTCTCCGGCATGCCCCGGTATGCCGCCGAACTGCCGTCAAGCTGTCGTTGACCTGCCGTGCAGGCGAGAGCCGTTCGACGTCCCCGTACTCTGCGTCATCATGCTTTTTTCAGGCACACGTTCACGCGTAACATGCTCAAGGAGCGGATATGCCATACATCCCCCACACGCCGGAAGAGTTGCAGGAAATGCTCTCTGTGGTTGGCGTGCGCGATCTGGACGGCCTTTTTGCCGATATCCCCCCAGAAATGCGCCCCAAACAGTTCAATCTGCCCAAAGGCCAGTCCGAAGCCGCGGTCTGCGCCTATTTTGAAGGTCTGGCCGCCAAAAACTGCCCGGATCTCGTGTCTTTTCTGGGCGCGGGCTATTATGCCCACGACATTCCCAAGGCCGTGGATGCCCTTGCGGGCCGCAGCGAATTCTATACCTCCTACACGCCGTACCAGCCCGAATGCTCGCAGGGAACCCTTCAGGCCATCTTCGAGTTTCAGACGGCTGTGAGCCGCCTCATGGGCATGGATTGCGCCAATGCCTCTGTGTATGACGGCGGCACGGCCATTTTCGAGGCCGCCATGATGGCCGTGCGCTCCACACGCCGCCGCGTGCTGGTGGTGGACGAGGCCGTCAATCCCATCTGGCGGGTCATGCTGGCTTCATACATTTCCAGCCTTGATCTTGAGCTCAAGACCGTGCAGCAGGAAAAGGGCGTCAGCCGTCTTGACGCGCTCATGGCCGCCATTGACGACACCACCGCCGCCGTGATCGTGCAGAACCCCAACTTCTTCGGGGCCGTGGCGGACTACACCCAGGTCTTTGCCAAAGCCCGCGAGCACAAGGCCTTCGGCGTCATTTCCGTGTATCCCGTCATGCAGTCGGTGCTGAAAACCCCCGGCGAAATGGGTGCGGACGTGGCGGTGGCCGAAGGGCAGAGCATCGGTATGCCCCTTTCTTTCGGCGGTCCCTACCTGGGCCTCATGACCTGCCGCAAGGAACACATTCGCCAGTTCCCCGGCCGTATTGTGGGCCGTACCACCGATGTGGACGGCAAAACAGGCTACGTGCTTACCCTGCAGGCGCGCGAACAGCACATCCGCCGGGCCAAGGCCACGTCCAACATCTGCTCAAACCAGGCCCTGTGCGCCCTGCGGGCGCTTATCCACCTGTCCCTGCTGGGACCCTGCGGGCTTACACGGGTGGCGGAAAACAACATGGCCCTTACCCGTTATGCCGTGGAACGCCTCACCGCCATCAAGGGCATTGAGCTTCTCAACGATGCGCCCTACGGCAATGAGGTGGCCCTGCGCCTGCCCATGCCCGCCCAGATGCTGGTGGATGCCCTGTCCGCGCACGGCTGCGTGCCCGGCTATCCTCTTGGCCGCTACTATCCCGGTATGGAAGACGTGCTGCTGCTGGCCTGCACCGAGCGTAACAGCCGTCAGCAGATCGGCATGCTGGCCGAAACCGTGGGAGGTCTGCTGTGAAAACCATCTTCGCCAAATCCGTTCCCGGGCGCGGCGCGTGCTGCATAGAGTC
>NZ_JBAIYR010000340.1:0-2500 GCF_036763145.1 Desulfovibrio sp. 1188_IL3213
CGGGTGCTCAAGGCCAGCGCCCACAGCGCCATTGCCCTGCTGCTCACAGACCCCGGCAGCCGCATTGCCGTCTTTTCGCAAGAAAGCCGCGCCCCCGGCATCCTGGCCGGGCAGGGAACCGGGCAACCTCTTGAAGTCAATTTTGTGCAACGCGCCACCAAGGTAAATGCGGGCGAAATACTCATCACGTCCGGCCTGGACGGCAAGTATCCCAAGGGCATTCCTGTTGCCAGGGTGCTCAGCGTGGCGCCGTCGGACTACACCCAGTTCATGGCGATCAAGGCCGAACCTCTGGTAGACCTGCACCACCTTGAAGAGGTGCTGCTGCTTGAACCCACCGGTGTGGCCCCTCCCCCGGATATGGGCGCGCCGCCCAAAGAAATTCACGGGCCGCCCACGCCCGGACGCCCCGCCCCATGATTGCCTTGCGCGACATCATCTGGTGGCTGTGTTTTCTGGCTGCGGCTGTGGGCATCCAGGCGTGGATACCGGGGCTGGACGTCATGACCGTGGGGCTGATCATTCTCTTGCAGGAGCGCGACTACAAAAACATGCTCTGGCTGCTGCCCCTCTTCATTCTGCTGCAAGAAGGCATGGGAACCCGCGTTTTCGGCGGCGTTATCGTGTGGTATATGGCCGTTATCGTGCTGTTCCGCATGGGGCGCTGGCTGTTTGAGGCAGAAAATTTTCTGTTCATTTTTTTGCTTTCGGCGTGCCTGGGCGCGGCGTATTTTGCCGTGGCCTGGCTCATGGCCCCCCTGCAGGACCTGCCCTTCAATTTTCAGGACACACTGGACAAAAGTCTGATCCAGGCCATATTTATTCCCTTTGCCTGGAAACTCCTGGTGGCGACCCGACACGGAAAGGCCCATGCTGCGGAAAATTAAAAAGAACAGCCTGTTGGGCGGCAAAGATAAAAACGCCCGCAAAGGCATACGCTCCTGGCTCAAAATCCAGGTAGAAGGCGAGCGCTACCAGCCTCCGCGTGGCGGGATCATCCTGCTGCAGATTCTGGTGGGCCTGCTGTTCTTCGTACTTGTGGTGCGCTTCTGGTATCTGCAGATGCACCGTGGCGCGGAATTCGCCCAGCAGGCGCAGAACAACCGCCTGCGCATCGAACGCATCTTCGCCCCGCGCGGGCGCATCATGGACGACAAGGGCAAGGTGCTGGCCGACAACCGCACAGCCTACGGCCTTTCCCTCGTGCGTGAAGACTGCCCGGACATACCGGCAACCCTGGCCCAGATCAGTGCGTGGTCGGGCGTTCCCCTGCCCCAGATCTGGGAAAAATTCCGGCAGGACAGGTTCAAGGTCAAATCCTTTGAACCCCTGCTCATGATCACGGACATTGATTTTGATCTGGTGGCGCGCATCGAGTCTGAAATTCATGCCTGGCCCGGCCTGGAAATTGTGGTGCGCACCAAGCGCAGCTATCCGGAAAAAGACCTGTTCGCCCACGTTCTCGGCTACGTGGCCGAAGCCAACGAGCAGGAAATGACCGCTGACAGCGCCCTGGCAATGGGCGACCTTGTGGGCAAGCAGGGCCTGGAACTGGAACTGGAAAAACAGTTGCGCGGGCGCAAGGGCCTGTATGACGTGGAAGTGGACGCCCATTCCCGCGTGCTGGGCAAATTTTTGCGTGAAGAGCCGCGCGGCGGCACGGAAATACGCCTTTCGCTGGACAGAGACCTTCAGGAAGCCGCCTGGAACGCCCTGGGCGGCGAGGCGGGCTGCGTGGTCGTTATGGAGCCGGATACGGGCAAACTGCGCGCGCTGGTCACATCCCCGGCCTACGACAACAATCTCTTCGCCGCGGGCATTTCCCAGCGCGACTGGGACGCGCTGCGCACCAACAGCCGCTTCCCCCTGCAAAACCGGGTCATTCAAAGCGTATACCCGCCCGGTTCCGTGTGGAAGCTGGTTATGGCGGCCATGCTGCTCGAGCGCGGCGTAAGCCCGCGCGAAAGCGTATTCTGCCCGGGTCAGGTCAAGCTGGGCAACCAGATATTCCGCTGCTGGAAACGCGGCGGCCACGGCTCGCAAGACATGCAGAGCGCGCTGGTCAATTCCTGCGACGTCTATTTCTACCAGATGGGCGAACGCATGGGCATTGACAAGATAGAGGAATTTGCCAAGGCTAGCGGCTTCGGACGCCCCACCGGCATTGACCTGCCGCACGAAAAATCCGGGCTTGTGCCTTCCAAGGAATGGAAAAAACGCCGCTTCGGACGCCCCTGGGTGCGCGGCGAAACGTACAACGTGTCCATCGGCCAGGGCTATACTCTTGTCACCCCGGTCCAGATGGCTGTTTTCGTGTCGGCCCTGCTCAACGGCGGCAACCTGCTCAAACCGCAGTTGCTGGACGATGCCCAGCGCGAGATCAAGGGCAACATTCCCGCCAAGGCCGCTACCCTCAATTTTGTGGTCGAGGCCATGCGCAAGACGGCCTCGGGCGGCACAGCGCGTGTGGTGGGCCGCAAGGACGCGGACATGGGCGGCA
>NZ_JBAIYR010000341.1:0-2495 GCF_036763145.1 Desulfovibrio sp. 1188_IL3213
TCTGCCTGACCGGCGCGCCCGGCGATGCGGCAAGGAATGCGGCTTTTCTTGTCGATCATTCGGACTGTCCCGCCGTATCCCTTGCGGGTGATCTGTCGCTTGCCGGACTTGCCTGGATGTTTTCCAGGGCGGCAGGGGTTGTTTCTGTCAATACGGGGACCATGCATCTGGCGGCCCTTGCCGGCGCGCCAACGGTAGGGCTGCACGGGCCTACCAACCCGCTCCGCTGGGGTCCCTGGGGCAGGAATGTCCAGAGCCTGCTGCCGCATTCGGGGGCCTGCGCCTATCTGAATCTTGGTTTTGAATATCCTGATCCGCCGGTGACCTGTCTGGAGAACCTGCCCGTGAGCGATGTGCTGGACGCCCTTGAGCGCATGGGGCTGCGAGAACGCGCTTTTGCGGGCGACTGATCTTCCGGTCTGAAGGTCTCACACTTCATTGCACGCGCGATGCCTCAGGAGTAGCCATGCGACTGCCCGATTTTGAACTGGAAGTGTTTTTCAGCCGCTACGAGTTTTCCACACCCTACCTGCTGGCACAGTCCGACTGCGAGAGCCTGAGTATTGATGATCTGCTGGCTCTGGAGCCGGACCCGGAAAAAGCCCGGCACGATTTTTTGCAAACCCGCCTGGGCTACAGCCCCAATGACGGCAATCCCGCCTTGCGCCGGGCTGTGTCGGGCCTCTACAGGCATATGGCCGAGAGGGATGTGTTGTTGTTTACCGGCGCGCAGGAAGGGATATTCGCCTGCATGAATGTGCTGCTGGAGCCGGGCGACCATGTCATCTGCCAGTTTCCGGGCTATCAGTCCCTGTATGATCTGCCGCGCGCTCTGGGCTGCACGGTGGATTTCTGGCAACTGGAAGCTGAAGGGCAGGAAGGCGGTTGGCGGCTTGATCTGGAGGCCCTCAAAAAACTTATCCGCCCCGAAACCAGGCTTGTTGTCGTCAACTCGCCGCATAATCCCACAGGCTTTGTGCTTGATGCCCGCCAGACCCAAGAGCTTTGCGCTCTGGCGCGGCAGCACGGCATCTGGATATTCGCTGACGAAGTTTACCGGGGGCTGGGCCGGAATGCGCGCCCGGGGGAAGAAGACCGCGGCTGTGAAGAAATTGCGCCATGGCTGTGCGATGTGTATGAGCGCGGCATTTCGCTGGGCGTCATGAGCAAGGCGTACGGGCTGCCCGGCGTGCGGGTGGGCTGGCTGGCCTGCGGCGATGCCGGGCTTATGGACGGCATAAGCCGCTACAAGAACTATCTGAGCATCTGCGGAGCCACGCCGTCGGAATCGCTGGCCTGCACGGCTCTGGCTCACGGCCCTGAGCTTTTGCGGCGCAGCAGGAATATCATTCAGGAAAATCTGCGTGTTGCCGATGCGTTTTTTGCGCGCTACGCGGCTTTTTTTACCTATAACCGGCCACAGGCCGGCCCCATAGGTTTTCCCCTGCTTCATCTTATTGAATCTTCTGAAGAGTTTTGCATCCGGCTGGCGCGCGAGGCCGGGGTATTGCTGCTGCCCGGCAGTGTGTACGGCCTTGCGGCCCCTTATGTACGCATGGGTTTCGGACGCAAGAGCTTTGCCGCAAACCTTGCCGTGCTGGACGGCTGGCTGCAAAGGCAAAAAACAGTCTGATATTTTGCGGCGCTGCCGTTTTATGGGCAAGCCCCGACCGGCAGACGGCAAAGGCCCCGGAATTGCTCCGGGGCCTTTGCCGTTGTGAAAGCGCAAGGCCGTTTCACCTTGAATTTTTTCACGGCAGGGTGGGCAGACATTCGCCACGAAGGCCAGACGCCGTGGCAAGCGCTGTACCCCGCTGGGAAGCAGGCTCTCAACGAGGTACAGTTTAAAATTCAGGCACGTCCGCCGGTTTGCCGTCCTTGACCTTGTCGAGATAGCCGGCCCACGCCTCGCCTATGGCAAAAAGGCGTTCTTTGGGAAGGGCCTTGCTGTCATAAAGGATGAGCACAGACCCGCTAACGGGATTGCACTCCACCGACGTGACTCCGGTAATGGCCTTCATGCGGGCTTCGGCAAGGGCGGCCACGGATGCGTTGCAAAGGGCGGGGTGGCGTATGCGCACGCGGCCGTCCACAAAGCTGCGCACATATTTAAGAAGACGCAGGGTGTTCAAAATGGCTCTCCTCGCCCGGAAGGGCCTTTTTCGGCAAATGCGGGCGCATGGCGTTAAGGGCCACTCCCAGGGTCGTGACGTTGTGCAGCAGGGCCGAAACACCGGGGCCGATAATCATGAAAAGCCCACCCACAAGAAACGCGCTGTTGAGCGCCAGGGTGGACACAAAGTTGAAGTGTATGCGCCGCAGGGTTCGCCTGCCCAGCAGCCGGGCATTGACAAGCCCTTCAAGGCTGGGGTGGGTCAGCAGCACGTTGGCGACCTCGCGGGCCAGGTCTGTGCCGTCGCTCATGGCAACGCCCACATGGGACGCTGAAAGGGCCGGGGCATCGTTGATGCCGTCGCCCACCATGAGCACCTTGC
>NZ_JBAIYR010000342.1:0-2480 GCF_036763145.1 Desulfovibrio sp. 1188_IL3213
GCTGAGCGGCCTTGCCCTGGTCACGGGCATGCTTTGGGCGCGCCGCTCCTGGGGCGTCTGGTGGACGTGGGACCCAAGACTCACGACAACGCTGATCATGTGGTTCGTTTATGCGGGCTATCTGGTGCTGCGCGGGCTGGATCTGCCGCCGCAGCGCCGCAATACGGTCTGCGCCGTGGTGGGCGTGGTGGCTTTTCTTGATGTGCCGCTGGTTTTTCTGTCCGCGCGTATCTGGCGCTCCATCCATCCTTCTGTTTTTGCCAGCAAGGAAGGCGGCCTTGAGCCGGAGATGCGCCTTACCGTCATGGCCTGCGTGCTTTCGTTCGGTTTTTTGTGGGCGGGTCTGGTGTGGCTGCGCAAGCGCCAGCTTGATCTGGCCGCCCGTATGGACAGGCTGCAGCAGAGCCGGTTTACGCCGGAAGGACTGTAACGCACGGCCCGCGCCGTCATGCGCCGCCGGTCCGCAGGGCCGTGAGGCCATTCCCGGAGGACATATGGATACCCTGACCTGGATAATCATGGCTAATGCCGCCGTATGGATCGGCCTTGGCGCTTACCTGGCCTTTATGGGCGCGCGCCAACGGTCCCTTGCAGCACGCCTGGCCCAATGGGAGATGCTCAACAATGACTGATAGTTCAAAGCGCAACACTTCATCCCGCGCGCTCATTATTCTGCTGGGCCTGGGCCTGGTGCTCATGCTGGCCGTATCGCTCAAGGAACGCTTTGAAAGCCCAGGGCTTACGGAGCAGCGGCAGCCCCGTGCCGTGGCCGCTCAGGACAATGCGGCGCAGCAGATAGGCCAGCTCATGCGTCAGGTGGCGGAAAACCCCAATGACGGTACAGCCATGATTCACCTTGTGGAGCACCTCATTGGCGCGCAAAACTGGGAAGCCGCAGAAACTTTTGCCCAGCGGGCCGTAACGCTTGATATGGGTAACTCCAAACCGCTGTATCTGCTGGGCGTCATCATGCACAACCAGGGCCGCAACAAGGAAGCCGCCGAGGCCCTTGAAAAAGTTCTGGCTATCAAGGATGAGGCTTCAGTGCGCTACAGCCTTGGCGTGCTTTACATTCATTATCTCGACAATCCCGCCAAGGGTGTGGAACATCTGAGCGCAGGGCTGCATGATGCCAACGCGCCTGAAGAATTGAAAAAAGCCATTATGCTGGAGCTGGAAAAAACTCCGCTTCCCGGTCAGCCGGGCCAGACCGGCAAGTCGGACACGCCGGATAAGGCCGCACCCGCAGATCAGGCGAAGGGCAAGGCAGCCGCACCCGCGAAAACGCGCTAGACAGTGTCGTCACGAGCGCCTTTCCCGGTATCTCTGCGTCGAACTTCGCCTTTTATTCCGGTCGAGTACCATAAGAGTACACTCCCTGCATAAAAGGCTCGTTCTCCTTGATATACCAAGGAAATTCATCTCGTGACGACACTGGCTAATCGCCGCGCGTATTGTCCAGAGCAATTTCATTTTAAAATTGCTCTGGCGACTGCTCACGCAGTCGCCCGCCGCAAAGGCGCAAGCGCAGCTTCAGCCGTTGCCCGAAGGGCTTACGGATGCTTCAGGAGTTGTAACGCAGGAAACTACGCTTGCAGGCAGCATGTGTAACGAGCGGCTTGTTTCCACACAGCCACTGTCGCCATTCGTAAGGCTCGCAGGCTCGCCAGCGACTGTCGCGAAGACAGCAGAGCTGTTTACTTGCGCGGTTAAGCGCCGAAGCGAGCGTGCCGTTACCTTTGAGAATGTACATTCTCAAAGTTGATCTGCTCCAGAGATGGGCTGGCCGCCATGCGGCGGTGCTGCCCCCGGTGCGCTGTCCGGTGCAACCTGCCCAGGCCGGGCATACATTCCGGGCAAGCCCGCAGCTTGTGGAGAGGCTGCGGGCTTGCCTCTTTTTTTTACAGGTTGTACCTTTTACCGCAAAGAGCGCGGCCAGCGGGTGCGGGCCGTCGCCATTGCATGTATTTTCCCGCCCGGCGTTTTTTTGCCGTGAAAACCCGTTGCGCAAAGCGCGTTTGACGCGCGCTGATGGCTGCGCCGCAGGCGGAAAACTGGCGGTCATGCCATTCCTGTGTTGCCGCCGCATACATGTCCGGCTCCAAGCCGGGCAGGCGTTTTCTCCTGTTGAAGCCGCACGTTCACTATGAAAATGCCCCCATGAGGACCATATGGCCCGTCGTAAAAGCAGAAACAAGGACTCGTCCGCTCCGAAGCAGGCCCAGTCTCTCTCCACCAGTCAGGATACGCGCGAAGCACGCCCCCCGGAACAGGCCCTTGCCATGTCTGCCGCACCTGACGAGCAGCAGGAAGCCACGCCCCAGGGCATGGTGCGCAAGGGCGTGTTTGTGATGGGCGTGGTCATTGCCCTTGTGCTTGGCCTTTATCTGGGCAGTCTTGTTCCTTCCCTGATGCACGAGCCGGCTCCCGATTCCACACCCGCACCGCAGGTGCAGGCCCCGGCAGCGCAAGCCCCTGAC
>NZ_JBAIYR010000343.1:0-2473 GCF_036763145.1 Desulfovibrio sp. 1188_IL3213
CCGGGGAAACGGCTGGGCCGCCGGATTTCTGCCCTTGAACGCCGCCGGACACGCCTGCCTCAACAGGCCCTGCAGGTCCTGCCGCAGGGCTTGCCTCAGTCCGGGCAACCGCAGAAGGGCTGTCTTTCACTTTACTTTTATCTTGGGGTGTCAACTGCATGTTACACATTCTCCGCGGAACGTTGCGCCGGAGCGCCCTGTTCCTGTCGTACCGTATCCATGCTTTGCCGTGAACGCTCACGCAGACGCTGCAAAACCGCATCGCGCGGGCCATCCATCTTTATCTGGCCGTTTTCCATAACAATCAGCCGATTTACAATGCGCAGCATGGACAAGCGGTGTGTGACCAGCACCACGGTGCGCCCATCCATCACCGAATACAGGCGCTTTTGCAGCATTACTTCAGAGTCCGTATCCATGTTGCTGGTCGGCTCATCCAGCAGCAGCACTTCGGGGTCGCGCACAAGAGCGCGCGCCAGCGCCACAGCCTGGCGCTGCCCACCGGAAAGGGCCTTGCCCTGCTCACCCACCTGGGCGGCAAACCCCGCAGGATTATTGCGTAAAAAGTCTGTCACGCCAGCCAGGGCCGCTGCGCGCAGAATAAGGTGATCATTGATGGTGGGGTCGCCCAGGGCGATATTGTCGCGGATGCTGCCGTAAAACAGCACCACGTCCTGCGGCAGCACACCCACGCGTCCCCGGAGGTCGGTGCTGGGTATCTGCCGAATATCGACATCACCAAACTTCACAGCGCCTTCCTTGGGCTGGTAAAGACCGATAAGCAGCTTGGACAGCGTACTCTTGCCCGACCCCATAGGCCCGATAATGCCCACGCGCTCGCCCGGCTCGATATGCAGAGAAATGCGGTCAAGGGCCAGACGCTCCTGATGCGGATAGGCAAAAGACACGTTCTCCACGGTGAAAGAAGGACGCAGCATGCCAAAATCCATGCAGGTCTTTTCCACCTGATTTTCCGAGGGCAGCATCATGAGCATGTCCAGGGCCTTGAGCGTCACATGCGAATTCTGAAGGCGCGTCAGCAGCGAAGCCATCTGCAGCAGGGGGGCCATGGTGCGCCCCACCAGAATATTGCAGCCGATCAGGGCGCCCATGGTCATGAGGCCCTCGGAGATGCGGTATACGCCCCAGACAATCATGGCAACGGTCACAAGCTGGGTAATGAGCATTGAAGACGTGACAGCCAGGTTGTTGTACTTGCGGGCTTCGCTGTTGGACTGGGCGGAAAGGCCCACCACGGATTCCCAAAGCTTTTGCATGCGGCTTTCGGCCATGCACGACTTGAGGGTTTCAAGCCCGCCCACAATTTCCACCAGCAGGGCGTTTTTCTGCATGTTCTGCTTGTAGCTGGCCTCGGCGCTACGCCGTGAGCGTGATTGCAGCAGCAGGCCGATACCCAGCATGAGGGGCATGGCGCCCAGCGGCAGAAATACCAGCGGGCCGCCGATAAAACTGATGAGCAGCAAAAAAATCACCAGGAAAGGCAGGTCAATGCAGGCCAACAAGCTTGAAGAGCTGAAAAACTCGCGCAACTGCTCGAACTCGCGCAGATTATTGACCAGTGCGCCGGTGGATTCGGGCTTGGCGTCCATACGCATTGAAAGCACTTTTTCCACCAGCGAGCTTGAGAGCACAATATCGGCATTACGTCCGGCCACGTCCACAAAATGGGTGCGCAACGACGAAAGCAGAAAATTGAAAAAATAGATTATGAGAATGCCGATAGCCAGAACCCACAGGGTTTCAATGGCATTGTTCGGCACCACGCGGTCATAGACGTTCATGACAAAAAGCGGGCTGCCCACGGCAATGAGGTTGATTACCACGCTGGCCAGGGCCACATGCCGATAAATGGGCGCGTAGTAACGCAGCACATCCCAGAACCAGCGCTTGCCGTGCGAAATGCTCAGTCTTTCAGTGCGGTCATCCGGGGCGGACTCCACAGCGGCAAAGAGCACATAACCGGAGTATTCCTGCTTGAGGTCTTCAAGCGACACTGTTTGCGCGGCACCGCTTGTTTCGGGAAATATGACTTCGGCCTTGCCGTCCTTCAGGCTCGTGAGCACGCACGAGCGGTCGCGGGTCAGCAGAAGTATGCAGGGCATCACCAGGGCCGGGATATCCTCAAGCTCGGGACGAAAAACGATACGGCCCGAAAGCCCTGCCTTGCGCGCTGCCCTGAGGCATGCCTGGGGGGTAACCTTGCTGCCGGTAAGGCCGGACATAAGAAACTGCGGGCTGACGACCCTGCCGCGCAAACGCAGCAGTATGGCGAGGCTGCGCAACAGGCCCGGCATAAAGTCAATATCAGACGGGCGCAAAGGCCCCATACCGGTATCCTGGACAGACCGCTCGGAATTTATGGCGGCCTCGTGTCGCGCGGCCTGGGCCATGGCGTCCATAGCGGCCGCTCCCGTCTGGCCTGAAACGCCCTGCGCGGCAGCCTGTTCTTCTT
>NZ_JBAIYR010000344.1:0-2467 GCF_036763145.1 Desulfovibrio sp. 1188_IL3213
TGTAAAAGCTTGCCTCAACGCCTTTCATTCGCGGCATTTCCACGAACTTGCTTTTCGTCGTGCATATTTCCTATCTCTGCTGGTTGCTTTCCAGTCGGAACTGTTTTTTCCGTCCGCGATCCATCAACCTGGCAGGCCCCGATACATCGGACTCCCCCGCAATTGGGACATTTGTTGCGCGTCTGGGGCAAAAAAAGATCGGCCATGCCGGCACGCTGGACCCTCTGGCCTCGGGCGTGCTGCTGGTGCTGCTCGGGCAGGCCACCAAGCTTTCCGGCCACCTCATGGCCGAAGGCGGCAAGGTTTACAACGGTGTGCTGCGCCTTGGGCAAACCACCGACACCTGGGATATCGAGGGACAGGTGACCAATGAGGCCCCGTGGCAGCACATCAGCGAAGACGATGTGCGCCGGGAGGTTGCGGCATGGCTGGAATTGACCGAACAGCCCGTTCCGTCCTATTCCGCCGCAAAACATGAAGGCCAGCCCCTGTACAAGCTGGCCCGCAAGGGCATCAATGCCCCGCAAAAGACCAAAAACATGGAAATTTCACAGGCGGACGTGCTTGAAATAAGCCTGCCGCTTGTGCGCTTTCGGGTCGCATGCAGTTCCGGCACCTATATACGCTCCCTGGCCCACAGCTTGGGGACGCGACTTGGATGCGGAGCCGTGCTCACGGAACTGACCCGGGAGTACAGTCACCCCTTCGGCCTTGATGTGGCCCGCGATCCCGCGGACTTCACGGCTGATCCCGCCCTGTTGCCGGGCTGCGTCATTCCCGTTGCGGATGCGCTGCCCCACTGGCACAGGGTTGACCTCACGCCGGAAGAAGCCGCCCGCGTACGTAACGGCATGGCTGTACCCTGCCGTACGCCACAGGCTGAATCCGCCCCCGGCGACGAACTCGCTTTCCTGATGGATCAGGGTCAGGCCCTGGCCTTGGCAAAACGCGAGATCACGTCCACCGGGCCGTGCTGGGCCGTCATGCGGGGACTTTGGAACTAGGGCAGCAACGCCCGTAACATTGCCTTACCCAAGGAGAACTGCTGTGGTATTGGATCCTACTCAGAAAAAGACCGTTATTGATGCCCACGCCAAGCACGAGGGCGACACCGGCTCCCCCGAGGTGCAGGTGGCCCTTCTTACCGCCCGTATTGAAGACCTCACCGGCCACTTCAAAGAGCACAAGAAGGACTTTCACTCCCGCACCGGCCTGCTGAAACTCGTGGGCCGTCGTCGCAACATCCTCAACTATCTGAAAAAAACAGACGTTCAGCGCTACCGTGCCCTGATCGAAAAACTTGGCCTGCGCAAGTAGGGTTTTTGGCTGCAAGGGGGGAGCCTGAGGCTCCCCCTTGCCACATATACATGCAAACTGCCCCCAAGAGGGCGCAACGCCAGAAGGGGGGTCCGGGAAAATCAGGCAGGGACGTGCGGCTCTGCCCGCTTTTGCCGGAATCCCCTTCGCCTGTGCAAAGGAAATCACATGTCACAAGATATCTTCACTCCCACCCGCGTCTCCTGCCAGGTGGGCGGCAAGGAAATCATCATCGAAAGCGGCCGCATGGCAAATCAGGCCCACGGTGAAGTATGGGTTCAGTGCGGCGGCACCGTGGTGCTCGTTACCGTCTGCTCCCAGCCGCTTGAATTCGACAAGGGCTTCTTTCCCCTCACTGTCGAATACTCTGAAAAAATGTACGCCGCCGGACGTATCCCCGGCAGCTTCTTCCGCCGCGAAATCGGCCGGCCGTCCGAACGCGAAACCCTGGTTTCGCGCCTTATCGACCGCCCCATCCGCCCGCTCTTTCCCAAGGGCCTGAACGAAGACGTGCAGGTGCTTGCCAGCGTTATCTCCGCTGATCAGGAAAACGAATCCGATGTGCTGGCCCTTACCGGCGCTTCGGCGGCCCTCATGCTCTCGCCCCTGCCCTTTGAAGGCCCCGTGGCCGGTGGCCGCATTGCCCGCGTGGGCGGTCAGTTTGTGCTCAACCCCACCTTTGAGCAGCAGGCCCAGAGCGATCTCAACATCGTTTTTGCCGCCTCCGGCGATGCCCTCACCATGGTGGAAGGCGATGCCCGCTTTATTTCCGAAGATGTCATCATCGAAGCCCTTGAATGGGGCCGCCAGCAGATTCTGCCTCTGGTGGAAATCCAGCACAGGCTGCGCGAACTTTGCGGCAAGCCCAAGATGAACTTCACCCCCCATCAGGACGATGAAGCCCTTGTGGCCCGCGTGCACGAACTGGCCCTTGCCAACGGCATGGAAGAAGCCCTGCGCGTGCCCGAAAAAATGGCCCGCAAAGACGCCCGCAAGGCCGTGAAAGAAAAAGTGATGGAAGCCCTCAAGGCCGACGCCGCCTGGGCTGAAAACGAAGCCGCCCTCAAGGCCGTGTCCGACATTCTGGGCGGCCTTGAAAAGAAGCTCGTGCGCGCCCGCATCGTCAACGAAGGCACGCGCATCGACGGAC
>NZ_JBAIYR010000345.1:0-2466 GCF_036763145.1 Desulfovibrio sp. 1188_IL3213
AGCGCAACGAACAAAAAACGCCCCAAAAATCAAGGGGCGTTATGTTGTTGCTGAACCCTAGTAGCGGGGCTGGCGAGGAGCCCTGGGTTTGGCTTCGTTGACGCGAAGCGTGCGACCGCCGAAGCTGAAGTTGTCAAGAGCTTCAATGGCGGAGTCGGCTTCGCCGTCTTCCATTTCCACAAAGCCGAAGCCGCGGGCACGGCCGGTATCCCTGTCGCTGACAAGTTTCACAGACAGAACGTTGCCGTATTCGGCAAAAAGATCCTGAACCTGTTCTTCAGTAGCAGACCAGGGAAGGTTCCCGACATAGATGGACTTGGACATGAAACACCCTCTCAAAAAAAACAATCTTCCCGCGCTTACACCCGATAAAACGTATTACCGGTACGCGGCCCATGCAAGTCACAGAAACACGCTTTGACGAGCTTGTCAACGAAAGCACTAAAAAAAGTTGGCATTGCGCGTTTTTTGCGTGATAAAAACATGGGACGCAATGAAATAACTGAAGGTTTTAAGCAAAAGATATTCAATGGCTTCAGAATGTTATACGCCTGCGCAGGCGAACCATTATCAACAATCCATCTGCACTGCAAAGAGGCGCTGCATCAAAACCAGAGCTTTTACATGTGATAGGCGCGACTTGTGCAGTAACAATACGAACTGTTTGTCTAAACAATCATACTACAAATCAACACAACAGACATAAAAATGAGGCCCTTACGTGTGAAATTATGCGCAATCGAGCCGCCCCAAAAAGCAGAACCGCCCTCTCGTCACGGCGTTTTACACAAAAAAGCCCCCGATCTCTTGTCCGCATATAGGATATCGCATGCGCGAAAAATCGGTGTTTTTATCTGATCTTGAAAAATCGAAGGAATTTTTTACAGAAATACGAATCGCCGCCCTGTCTCCACGACGCATATCTGCATCTGACAGACCGGATATTGAAGCACGATGCGGGCGTCAACAGCCACAGCACTACGGAGTTCGCACAGGGCAACGCCGCGCAGTCGCGGCACGGGGCACGGGGCACGGCAGCGCAAAAAAACAAAAGCGCGCCAGAGCGGCACGCTTTTGCGAAAAACCTATCCCCCGCTTTCAGAGGGCGGCGGCGACCAGTCCGGGGCCATGTCCTCAAATGAAGTATAGGGCGACATGTACATAAGCTCCGCCACACCCACAGGCCCGTTGCGCTGTTTGCCGATAATGATTTCGGCCACGCCCTGGGGAGGACGCTCGGCAGGCTTGACGAATTTGTACACGTCATCACGGTAGACGAACATGATGACGTCCGCGTCCTGCTCGATAGCGCCGGACTCGCGCAGGTCGGAAAGCATGGGCCGCTTGTCGCTGCGTTCTTCCACCTTTCTGTTCAACTGCGACAGCGCCACCACAGGCACGTGCATTTCTTTGGCAAGTCCCTTGAGGGAGCGGGAAATGTCTGAAATTTCCAGTTCGCGCGAATCGGTGCGGCGGCTGGTGCGCATAAGCTGCAGGTAGTCCACCACCACCATGCCGAGGCCCTTGTCCGCCTTGAGCCGCCGCGCACGCGCGCGCAGTTCCAGCGTGGTGAGGGCCGGGGTATCGTCGATAAAAATGGGCGCGCGGGCCACAACGTCGGCCGCTGCATACAGGCGCTGCCAGTCGTCATCGGTAAGCAACGACGGACGGCGCAACTTGGAAAGGTCAACCTTGCCCCACACGGCCAGCATGCGCTGCATGAGCTGCTCTTTGCTCATTTCAAGCGAAAAGACGGCCACGGGAACATTCTGGCGCACGGCGGCGTGCAGGGCCATACACATCGAGAAGGCCGTTTTGCCCATACTGGGGCGGGCCGCCACAATAATCAGGTCCGAAGGCTGAAGCCCGGCGGTGAGCTTGTCCAGGCGGGTATAGCCGGTGGTGACGCCGGTGATCACGTCCTTGGCGTCGGCCAGACGGGAAAGATTGTCAAAAACCCGGTCCAGCAGTTCGCGGGTGGGAGTGAAGTCGCGCCCGGAGGTACGCTGCGAAATGGCAAAAACGGCCTGCTCGGACTCGTCCAGCAGGGTTCCGACCTCAAGGGAGGCATCGTAGCAATTGGTGATAATGCCGGAGCACGCTTCGATAAGGCCGCGCTGCAGGGCCTTGTCGCGCACGATGGTGGCATAATATTCCGCATTGGCCCCCGAAACCACGGCCTGGGCAAGATCGCCGAGATATACGGCCCCGCCCGCTTCTTCCAGGGCGTTGCGGCTTTTCAGCATTTCTGCTGTGGAGAGCAGGTCTATGGGTGCGGACTTGCGGTACAGCTCAAGAAAGGCGGCATAAATGGTGGAGTGGGTCGGCACATAAAAGTCTTCGGCTGCCAACTGGTCCACAATGGCGTGCATAAGCTGGGGGCGCATGAGCACGCCGCCGAGCACGGCCTGTTCGGCCTCCACGCTATGGGGCGGCACGCGACGCAGAAGGTCGGCCTCGGCCCTG
>NZ_JBAIYR010000346.1:0-2446 GCF_036763145.1 Desulfovibrio sp. 1188_IL3213
CGGTCGCCATGCCCATGTGCTGCTGCTGGACGGCGACCGGACCGCGCCCGACAACAGCCCAAAAGACCCGCTGTAGCGGCAAAAAAGGCAATCCAAACAATGCGGTTGACGGATTGGGGCTTTACAGGCATATAGCCGGACTTTGCGCCCGTGAGCGGCAGACCGCGCCGAGGCGCTTTTTGTGTGATGGGACGTGACCGGGCGGCGCTGCCGCGCGGATTTTCTTTTGACCCCCTATCTTGCTGGAGAGGGAAGAGCTATGGCGAATATCCTTATCATCGGCGCGGGTGGCGTCGGGAGCGTGGTTGTCCACAAATGCGCCCAGGTAGCCGCAAACAGCGGCACGTTTAACAAAATAACCCTTGCCAGCCGCACGGTTTCGCGTTGCGACGCCATTGCGCAAAGCGTAAAGGCCCGCTACGGCGTTAACGTGGCTACCGCCAAGGTGGACGCGGACAACGTGCCGGAGCTTTGCCAGCTCATCCGCAGCGTCAAGCCCGACCTTGTGTGCAACGTGGCCCTGCCCTATCAGGACCTGCACATTATGGACGCCTGCCTTGAATGCGGCGTCCACTATGTGGATACGGCCAACTATGAGCCGCTGGACACCGCCAAGTTCGAGTACAAGTGGCAGTGGGCCTATGCGGACCGCTTTCGCGAGGCAGGGCTTACCGCCCTGCTCGGTTCCGGTTTTGACCCCGGCGTGACCAACGTCTTCGCCGCATGGGTCATGAAGCACGAACTGGACGAAGTGCACGTGCTGGACATCATCGACTGCAATGCGGGCGACCACGGCCAGCCCTTTGCCACCAACTTTAACCCCGAAATCAACATCCGCGAGGTCACCGCGCGCGGCCGCTACTGGGAACGGGGCGAGTGGGTGGAAACCGACCCCCTGTCCTGGTCAATGAACTTTGACTTCCCCAGCGGCATCGGCAGCAAAAAATGCTTTCTCATGTACCATGAGGAACTGGAATCTCTGGTCAAGAACCTCAAGGGCCTGCGCCGCGCCCGCTTCTGGATGACCTTCTCCGAGAACTATCTCAACCACCTGAAGGTGCTCGGCAATGTGGGCATGACCCGCATTGATCCCGTGAACTTTCAGGGGCAGGACATTGTACCCATCCAGTTCCTGTCCAAGCTTCTGCCCGACCCGGCTTCCCTCGGCCCCCTGACCAAGGGCAAGACCTGCATCGGCGACCTCATGCGCGGCGTCAAGGACGGCAAGGAAAAGACCGTTTACATCTACAATATCTGCGACCATGAAGAGTGCTACGCCGAAGTCGGCTCACAGGCCATTTCCTACACCACGGGCGTGCCTGCCATGATCGGCTCCAAAATGGTGGCCGAAGGCGTGTGGCGCAAGCCCGGCGTGTGGAATATGGAGCAGTTTGATCCCGATCCCTTCCTGGCGGACCTGGGCAAGTACGGCCTGCCCTGGCAGTGTGTGGATGTGACCGGAAAAATATAAGGGGACGCCTGCGCGGCGGGCGAGGGGAGATTTGGCCGCCTGCGCGGCGGGCAAAGAGGTGGAATGGTTCGGCCTTCGAAAGGGAATGCTGCCGCCCTGCGGGACGGGAGATTTTCTGTTTCTGTTCTATTGGCCGCCTGCGCGGCGGGCGGCAAGCGGTGAAAGAGGCTTGGTCTTTGCGATGGGTTTGTGTTGCCCTGCGGGCGCGGAGGCTTTTTCTTTGATCTTGTTTGGGACGCCTGCGCGGCGGGCGGCAAGGCGGGGCCGGTTATGGGGCTTCGCCCCCTTCTCGGCCCCCCTTGCATCCCCCCCGAAGCACCCCCTTGTCCTGCCCAGACCGACAAATACCGTTTTTCGGGGGCGGCTGCGCACGAACCTCGCCGACGTGTCGGCTTCGGTTCTTTATGACGCCGCCCCCGGCAACAGCTTTCCCCTGACAAGGACACTGCACAAACATACGCAGTCGTGCACCGTTGCAGCAAATTCAACGATGAGAAACAGCATGGGCAAAGGTACACTGACCTGTGAACGGTGCGTCAGACGTGATCAGCGCCTGACTGAAGAGCAAGTAGCAATATACGCGCAGACCTCAGACTGAGCTATTCGCTCTACGCTTTCTGAAGGTACACTGACCAGCAAAATGCAGGAGCGCAAGCAGCGCCTGACTGAAGAGCAAGTAGCAATATACGCGCAGACCGCAGACTGAGCTATTCGCTCTACGCTTTCTGACTGAATATGGATTGGAGAAAATGTAGATTGAGGCGAGGGTTTGCCCTACGGAAAATTTTCTCTGCGGGCAACCGGGTGCTTGCGGTATCCAGACGCCCCTGAATTTTTCATGCAGGGCGGAAGTGGCGGATGGCGTTGCGCGGCGCGGAGGGAGATCACCGAGCGAAGCGAGGAAGCTCCCGCAGCAAAAGACGCGCAGCCCTCGAAAGGCGACGGAAGAGGGAAAGCCCGGCGGGTGCTCCGGGG
>NZ_JBAIYR010000347.1:0-2445 GCF_036763145.1 Desulfovibrio sp. 1188_IL3213
AGCTCATTTGCTTGAATCTGTTCGGCAAGGATTCTCTGGAAGAACTTCTGAATCCGCGAAGACGAAAAACTATAAACACCTATAGTTATAGCCTGTTAGCTATGGGTGCTTAACCGGACAACATTGAAAATAAGTTATCAATATTTTCAGAGCGGCTAGTTAAAGGTGTAAGTCATAAGAATGGGAATTTTTATATAAAAGTTGAGGGAACTCCACCCCTCGATAATCTTAAGAAGTTTGTTGAGTTGTTGGGAAGAAAAATGTTTTTCCATACAAAAAATATTGAACTATATTCCATAGTAGATATAAACCAAGAGGCACAAAGTTTTTATTTGCTCGAATTTTCTTATATGAGCCTTTTTGATATGTTGCCCAATGGCAATGGCAAGAATCAAGCATTAATTTACAAAGAATTGTTATATATAATTGATGGATATCTGAATGAGGAAAGATTTTGTTTAAAAATTGATACGACTATTTACGATTATGGAACTGAATCATATTTTGAATATTATAAACCTACTGTTACAATTATAAAGATAGAAAAAAATATTTTATGCAGTTATAAAGTAAGAATACCTACCTCATATGCAGTTTTATGCATTATTAGGAGGTATATTCGATGTACTGATAGAAATATTTTCAAAGAATTTTATTGGTCGTGTGCGCACTATAGAAATGTTTTGAATTGTGGATATAATACTTTCACTTTTCATCTTAATTGTTTTTATTTTTTTATAAAATCAATATGTAGGCTTAAATCTTGTTATAGGAAAGATTCTATCTATTTGATTGCACAAGAAAAAAGGATACCAGCATTTAAGTGTGTAAAAGGTAGGGAAGCTATTTTATGTAAGGATATTGGCTGTATATTTTTTAAAGAAGAAGAACCATGCAAACAAATACAATCACCTTTCAATTTTATAAATGAAAGAATTGCTAAGCAAACTAACGGACAGCAAGAACATTTTGATATAAGTAGTGATAGTTATAATTATAGATTAGAAAAAAATATTTTTACTTTTTATAATTTTAACTCAGTCTCTGGGTTCACCATTTCATTTTTTCTATTATTTTTTTGTACAAATGTTATTTCAAGATGTAGATTTAGCATATATGATGAAAAAAGAAATTATAGTAATTTATCTCCACTTATTTTAAATTTTGATAGCGATACAAATATAGATGTATGTAAGGACACCTTAAGTATTCTAAGAAAATTTTATGTTAATGAGTGCATTAAAATAAAATCTTATGATATACTTCAAAAATTAAAAATAAAAGAATGTTTTTCAATTATAGATGAACTTAGTGGTCGTTTTTCTGTTCTACAAATAGCACAGAGCAACATTTTATCAACAAAAAAATGCTTAGAAAACATCCTTCGTGTTGGGAGCTTTAAAACAAACACTGTCGCAAGAATTAATACATTTGTTTTGTCTTATAATAATGCATTAAATAAATTAATAGCTGATAAGCCAAGGATTATACAAAATAAATTAGAGAATTTTTTGTTGATTGATTTTCATGCTGCTGATCTTGTGGAGTGTTGTGAGGATAATTTATATAAATATATTTTAGGCATTGATATGTTTTTATCAAAAAATGGCCCAATATGTATTGAAGAGAGTATTGAATTAAAATGTTGTTTTGAAGACCTGTATTTAAAAAACAAATGTTCCATTTTTCATGACAAGACAAGAAATAAAAATCTATTTTATACTGCTTATATCTTTGTTCTTTTATTTAAAATTGGAATAAACGGATACGATGAGATAGTACATGAAGCGCACGATATTAGCTTGGCAGCAGAAATTGTAACATTTATTACAGACAGAGTGAAACGTTCTTACCCTTCTCATTTTGAAAAAGAACGTGATTATGAAAAAAAGCTTTATGAAATGCTTTTTTCCAGAAATATTAGATATATATCACGCCGTGAAATTTTTAGGAAGTTTAACTCCTCAGTCCAGAATAAAGAGCTAAATAGGGCGATCGAAAATCTTTTGAGGCGAGAGGATCTTTTTGAAGTGCATTCCTGCTTTGTACATAAAAGAGGACGGCGATCTGCTGGCTTTTATTGTATATCACGACGGGTCAGACGTGGTAAAAAGAAGATATCTACTCAGCACTAAAAGTTTTTACTGTGAATTGTTTTAGGTGGTTAGGCAGCCTAATGGCTGCCTAACCACCTTTTTAACAATGGATTTAGCCTTCTTCGCCCGCCGTCAGGGGCAGCTTTTCCTGCTCTTCCAGGGTGTTGTCACCATTTTTCCGGGCGTCTAGTTCCAGAGCTACGCCCGCCGTCGTAAATACCCGATAACGTACGGTATTTTTCGCACATTCCCAAAATGGAAGTAGCCCTTCATGTCGGTTAGGTTTGGTTATGACCAAACAACCACCAAACCAGCATGAGGGCTACAAATGAAAGCTACCAAGGAGCAC
>NZ_JBAIYR010000348.1:0-2439 GCF_036763145.1 Desulfovibrio sp. 1188_IL3213
GTCATGGCGACAATGGGAACCGTGGCCGCCCGGGGCCGGCTGTCGGCCCGGATTTCGCGCGTGGCGGTATAGCCGTCCATTACCGGCATCTGCACGTCCATAAGGATAAGGTCTATATCCCCGGCGTGCGCCCGCCATGCCTCAAGCGCCTCCTGCCCATTGCTCACGGCCGTACACTGTACGCCCATGCCGCTCAAAAGCACTTCCATTATCTCACGGTTTATGTCGCCGTCTTCGGCCATAAGCACGCGCAGCCCCCGCAGGCAGCCGGGCTGCTCTTCCGGCCCTGCCCCCGACATGTCGGGAGCAAAAACATCGTCACGGCCCACGCCGAAAGGCAGGTCCACGCGAAATACGCTGCCCTTGCCCGGCGCGCTCTGCACATGTATCTGGCCGCCCATCAGCTCCACCAGCCGGCGGCACAGGGAAAGCCCCAGGCCGGTGCCGCCGAAGCGGCGTGTAATGGACGTATCCGCCTGTGAAAACGGCGTAAAAATACGTTCCTGCTCTTCCTGGCTCATGCCGATGCCTTCGTCGCTCACAAGGCATGCCAGAGTAATGCTGTTACCTTCGCGGCGCAAAAGCTGCAAATCCACGCGCACCACGCCGCGCTCTGAAAACTTGATGGCATTGCCGCCCAGGTTCAGCAGTATCTGCCGCAGGCGCAGGGCGTCACCCACAAGCGTTTTGGGAATATCAGGGTCAATATGGCTTTCAAGCACACAGCTCTTGTGCTGCGTGCGCGGGCGCAGCAAGGCAAGCACCGCTTCCATTTCATTGACAGGCTGAAACGGCAGGGCCTCCAGATCCATATGGTTGGCTTCGATTTTGGAAAAATCAAGAAGATCGTTGATGATATCCAGCAAAGATTCGCAGGTGGAATGGATTTTTTCCACATAATCCCGCTGCTGCGCGCTGAGGTTCGTATTGAGCACCAGGTGGGCCATACCCATGATACCGTTCATGGGCGTGCGTATTTCGTGACTCATGTTGGCAAGAAAGATGCTTTTGGCCGCATTGGCGGCTTCGGCGCTTTCCTTGGCCTCGCGCAGCATGCATTCATGCTGGCGCTGCTTGGTCACATCGTGCACATAGCCGGTGATGCGGGGTTCGTTCTGCGTACCCACCACCTCATACGTCACAGCAAATGAGCACAGGCCGCGCCACGGGTGGCTCACGCGCAGTTCCACATGCTCCTGAAAGCCCAGGGTCCAGCCCTCGGCACGGCAGAGATTGCGCCAGCGGTGGCGGTCTTCGGGCAGTATGCACTTTTCTACGGCCCCGAGCCGCTCCGCGGCATCCGCACTTTCATGCAGACCAAACTGTTCGTAAAAAATCTCGTTGCACGAAAATTCCGGTTTGCCGTTCTTGCGCCCCAGCTCGAATACGCCGAGCCAGCCCAGACGGCAGGCCAGTGAAAGCCGTGAAAGGCTTTCGCGCAGGGCATTGTGCGCCGCGTGCAGTTCACTGACATCCTGCTGAAAGCCCACAATGCGCAAAACAGGATCGTCCGCTGAAGACACGCGCTTGCCGCCGCAGCGCATATGCACCAGACCCATGTGGGGATGGCGGTAGGCATAGCGGATTTCGCGCATGGAGGCGTCATTCTTGAACACCGCCAGCCTTTCCCGGATAAGAGGCATGTCGAGGCTGTCCACATGACGCAGCCAGAAAGCCGCGCAGGCTTCCGGGTCCAACCCGTCAGGCAGGCCCAGCAGGCTCCGCATGGCCTCGTTGGTAAACATGGCTGTCCGTTCCGTGCGCGTGTCATATGAAATGGCCCACAGCCCCACACTGGCCGCCGCCATTGCCTCGCGTCCCCAGGAAAGCTCTTCGTCAAAAATTCGCCGCGCCTCTAACAATATACTGCCTCCAAAGCTGGCGTGCAGGCTAGCGCTTTTACGCCCGCAAGACAATGCCGTTCTGGAAAGGCCGGACAGCCCCCGGCCCGTTTTCCGCAACATACCGCCATGAAGCCGAAATTGCATTGATTTTGTCGCCCATTTGCCACCGCCTCCGCTTGCGCGCCGCATGACGGGGTGTTAATTTTGCCAGTCAGCGGACATATTACATAGCGATGCCTAGCGCGGCCGCAAACAAGGAACACGCATGAACAACACCACGGTTGTCATCAAATATGGCGGACACGCCATGGACAAGCCCGACCTGTGTACGGCTTTTGCTACAGATCTGGCCCAGCTTGCGGCCCAGCACATGGGCTTTGTCGTCGTGCATGGCGGCGGGCCGCAGATTTCTGCCCTGCTGCAGCGCCTGAATATTGAAAGCCGTTTTGAAAACGGCCTGCGCGTTACCGACCAGCCCACCATGGAAGCGGTAGAAATGGTGCTGTGCGGTCAGGTAAACAAGGCCGTGGTGGCCTCCCTGGCTGCGCACGGCGTGCGCGCCGCCGGCATTTCCGGTCGGGACGGCAACCTGTTG
>NZ_JBAIYR010000349.1:0-2432 GCF_036763145.1 Desulfovibrio sp. 1188_IL3213
CGTGCGCTGGCCGGATCAACGCCTCATCTGGGCCACCGCCGGAACCCTGGCCCGATGCGTCGCGGAGCACGGTCTGGAACGGCAGACAGTGTTTCTGGTGCTGCCGGGGCAGAACGCGCCGGACACATGCTCGCAGCTTTACGCTTCCGATTTCAGCCACGGCTACAGGCAGGCAAAGAAAGACTGACAGGGTCCAGCTTCTCTTTCTGCGGCCCGATGCCCTGCCAGACGCCCCCCTGTACAGCCCGTGACAGCCTTGCGCCAGCGCAGATCAACGTTCTGGCAGATCAACGTTCTGAATGTGCATTCTCAACGTTTACCTCAACGCGCAGCCGCCCCGATAACTTGCTCTTGCCCCCTTGCTGCGGGCCACTGCTCACGCAGCCGCCACAGCCGTTTCAAGGCAGTTTCAAGACGAAATTGCTCTTGCCCCCGATGCAGGCAGACGCCTGATTCTTCCCATGCTTCGTCCTGGCTAAACTCCAGCCGCTTTATCCTGTTTACATCCTGATAATTATGCAGAGCGTGATACCGTTGCGGTTTTTGTTATTTTGGCGTTTAGCTTGTACCATGCGAAACGGCATGCTTTACATTGTATCAATTGCGTACATGAAAGAGTCATTTTGATATTTTTTTCACAATATGGTTTGTATTTTTTAATTTCCCGTATTTTTGCCCCTTTAACAAGTTCAAAAAGGACTTACTGCGTTATAACAACATTCACTCCACTGTGCATGCAAACCTTTAACCAAAGGAAGCGTCATGAAAAAACCAAACTTGCAGGATAAATACTCCCTCTTCATCGACGGCGCCTGGAAGGATGCCTCTGACGGAGGAACCTTTGAAACCTTTTGCCCGGCCAACGGCCAACGCCTGGCAACCTGCGCCGAAGCCACCAAGGAAGACGTGGACGCTGCCGTCAAGGCCGCCACAGCGGCCTGGGCAAGCTGGAAAATTACAGATGCCCCCCAACGCGCCGACCTGCTCCTGAAAATCGCGGATATCATTGATGCCAACAAGGAACATCTTGCCCTGGTGGAAACACTGGATAACGGCAAGCCCATCCGCGAAACCATGAATGTGGACATTCCCTTTGCCGCCGACCATTTCCGCTATTTTGCGGGCGTGCTGCGCTCTGAGGAAGGCTCGGCCACCATGCTTGACAAAAACACCCTCTCGCTGGTTCTGCGCGAACCCATCGGCGTGGTGGGCCAGATTGTGCCGTGGAACTTCCCCTTCCTCATGGCCGCGTGGAAGCTGGCCCCCGTGCTTGCCGCCGGTTGCTGCACCGTGTTCAAACCTTCCAACCACACCTCCCTTTCCGTTCTGGAACTGGCGCGCCTTATCAGCGGCGTGCTGCCCAAGGGCGTGTTCAACGTGATCACCGGGCGCGGCTCACGCTCCGGGCAGTACATTCTTGACCATCCCGGCTTCAACAAGCTGGCCTTTACCGGCTCCACCGATGTGGGCCGCAGCGTGGGCATGGCCGCAGCCAAACGCCTGATCCCCTCCACCCTGGAACTTGGCGGCAAGTCGGCCAACATCTTTTTCCCCGACTGCCAGTGGGATCTGGCCATGGACGGGCTGCAGCTGGGCATCCTGTTCAACCAGGGGCAGGTATGTTGCGCCGGTTCGCGCGTTTTTGTGCACGAGGATATTTATGACAAGTTTGTGGCCGAAGCCGTAGAACGCTTCAACCGCGTCAAGGTTGGCCTGCCCTGGGAGGCGGACACCCAGATGGGTTCGCAAATCTACGAAGCGCACCTCAAGGCCATCCTGCTTTGCATTGAGCAGGCCAAGGGCGAAGGGGCCACGGTGCTTTGCGGCGGCGAGCGCGTCACATCGGGCGATCTGGCCAAAGGCTGCTTTATGCGGCCCACCCTGCTCGGCAACGTCACCAACGGTATGCGCGTGGCGCGGGATGAAATATTCGGCCCCGTGGCGGTCATCATCAAGTTCAAGACAGAAGAAGACGTTATCCGCATGGCTAACGACAGCATTTACGGCCTTGGCGGCGGCGTGTGGACGCGCGACATCAACCGTGCCATCCGCGTAAGCCGCGCCATTGAAACAGGCCGTATGTGGGTGAATACCTACAACAGCATCCCGGCGGGCGCTCCCTTTGGCGGTTACAAAGAATCGGGCATCGGGCGCGAGACGCACAAGACCATCCTTGAGCACTGCACACAGCAAAAAAACATCATCATCAATCTGTCAGAAGCCCCCACAGGCTTTTATCCCTAACCCTGAGCGCATGTCTGATGCATAAAAAATGCATAACAGACGCATATCGGGGATATGCCGAAAAACGGCATGGGCCGGACGCTCATGAAACGATGTACCGGGCAGTATTCTCCACATCCGCCCCGGCGGCCGCTGCCATAA
Source organism: Desulfovibrio sp. 1188_IL3213 (assembly GCF_036763145.1). Taxonomy (NCBI): domain Bacteria; kingdom Pseudomonadati; phylum Thermodesulfobacteriota; class Desulfovibrionia; order Desulfovibrionales; family Desulfovibrionaceae; genus Desulfovibrio; species Desulfovibrio sp. 1188_IL3213. Next base: position 2,386 of record NZ_JBAIYR010000349.1, read on the forward strand.
GTGTCAGGCAGCCCGGCGGCCAAGCCCCTGCCGCCGGACGCCTGATC
>NZ_JBAIYR010000350.1:0-2405 GCF_036763145.1 Desulfovibrio sp. 1188_IL3213
GGCAGCCTCATCGGGTACGGCCAGACGCACCATTTCGCAGCCACGGGCCGCCAGACGGGCAATCTGCCCGAGAGTCGCCTGCGGATCGCGTGTGTCCGTATTGGTCATGCTTTGAACAACAACGGGCGCGCCGCCGCCCACGGCAACGCCGCCAAGGCGTATCGCTCTGGTATTCCTGCCCATGCCTTCTCCCAGATGAAAAACTTGGCGGCGCTGTGTCGCCATATCCTTTAAAAGCGTCTTGTAAGCTATTTCATGCAGCAAGCCAAGCAGACAGCCGATCATGCCGCTGGAACGTGTTTTGCATGTTTTTTGACACCGGGACAGGCAAGCGCCCGATTTTTCACCCCTGCACTGAAGTTTTCCGGACGGGGGCCGATAAGTATGACAGAACACCATCTGAGGTTGCCATGCACGGTTTATTGCGTTTTATACTGATCTGCGCCCTTGCGCTGTCCCTGCTGCCCGGCTGCTCTAAAGCGCCGCCTACAGCCAATGATCCCGGCTATATAGATGCCGTGGAACTGAAGCTTAAATTCCGCGAACTGGCGGACCAGATGCTGGCCACAGTACCCAATGACGCCCTGCAGGGCTTTGTTGCCATGCCCACATCATTTGTGGATGAAAACAATACCTCGCGCAGCTCTCCCCTGGGCAGACTCATGGGCGAAGCCATGTTTTACGAGTTCAACCAGCGGGGATTTCCCGCGCGTGAATACCGCCTGACGGGCAATATCGCCGTTGTCGGCGGGCGCGACGACCTGGCCCTGATCGAAAACGCCGTCATTCCCGTGGGGCAGAAATGGGCGGCTCTGGTGGTGGGAACCTATTATGTGGACAAGGACGCCACCTTCGTCAATGCCCGCCTTGTGCGGGCCACCGACGGCCTTGTCATGCGCACGGGGCAGCTTGTGCTGGTCAATACGCCCATTGTGGCCCGCATGGGCAAAACAGACCCTCCGGCCCCGAAACCCGCGCCACCGGCACAAAGTTCAAGCGTGTCCACAGCGTCTGCCGCCAAGCCTTCGGGCCAGCGCGGCAGCCTGTATCCTCCGCTTTACACGCCCGCCAGTTCCATCAGCAGCGGCAACATCGCCATCAAACAGGGCAAATAATGCCGGAAAGCAGCCATGTGTTGTAATTATATCTTGCGTATCTTTGGAATTGCTCTTGCCGCTCTGGCGCTGGGACCGCTTTTTTCGGCACTCCCGGACGGCGCGGGTGCCGTGGCCCAAAATCTTTCGGCCTATGAGCGCCCTTCGGAAAAAAACGCCGGGCAGCCCAAAAGATCGGCTGATCAGGGGCCGAACATCAGCGCCAAATATCTCAAGCAGGCCCGCGCCTATCGCGATCAGGGCAGGTATGAGCTGGCCCGGCAATCCTATGCCCAGGCTCTTTCCACCTGCCGCTCCGCCGGAGAACTGGAGGTCATTGAAAAAGAAATGGGCGGCATTGAACTTTTGCTGCGCACCATGCGCTGAGGATCGTGTCATGAGGCTTTACCTTGTTATAATTCTTGTCGTGGCGGCCCTGCTGCTGCCGCTGACCGCCGCTGCCGCAGGCAACGTACCCACGGCGGCCACCAGAATAGCCAAGCAGCTCGATGAACAGCTCATGATGCGCTATGCGGGAACTGATCCGGCAGAAAGCAAAAAATCACAGCAAGCCTTGGCTCGCGCCAATATAATGATCATGGGCACAACCCCAGCCAACCTCAATGACCTCAATGAGGCCTCGCCCCTGGCCCGACAGATGATGGAAGAAATATCGCGCTGGCTTATCAACGCGGGCTACCGCTTTCAGGAACTGCGCAAGGGACGCGACATCTATTTTGACAAAAGAAAGGGCGAGTTCATCCTTACGCGCGATGTCAACCGCCTTGCCAGCAAAATCGGCACAAGCCAGGCCATAATGGCCGGAACCTATGTGGTCAGCGGAGAGCAGGTACGTTTCAACATCCGGCTTATCCACACCACCAGCAATGAAGTGCTGGCTATGGGTTCCGGCACGATTCCCATTACCGAAGACCTGCTGCCGCTGTTGCGCGATCCATCCCCCGGCGGCAAGGGGGGCGTCACGCCCTCGGTGAATACCCGCCTGCAGTAAGGGAAATGCGGAATAAAGCGCTTCCCTCGGTTCCTGCGCGAGCAGGAACCCAAAAACGTGAACAGGGGAATTCACTTCCCCCGTTAAATGAGCGTTTTTTGTGCCTTTCCAAAAAATGGTTTCCGTTTTTTGGCATCGAGCTGAGTAAATCGAAGATTTAATCAGCGGATACTAAGTTTCTTGCCTTGGTGACCCGTTCTGTCTATAACAAGCCCGGCCCGGCGCATGCGCCGGGCCTCGACGTGTTGGCAAGGCCCGCTGAAATTTCCGCCGCCGCGCCAGCCCCTGCCGTGAGGCAG
>NZ_JBAIYR010000351.1:0-2405 GCF_036763145.1 Desulfovibrio sp. 1188_IL3213
TCGGCGTCAAAGGCCACAAGGCAGCCGCCCTCGCCGCAGGTGATGTTCTTGATGCCGTCAAAACTGAAGCAGACCAGATCGCCGAAACTGCCGATCTTGCGGCCGTGGTGCTTGCAGCCAAAGGCGTGGGCCGCGTCTTCCACCACACGCAGTCCCTTGCGCCGGGCAAAGTCGTACACTTCGTCCAGATGCCAGGGATTGCTGGCGTAGTCCACAAACATGACAGCAATGGTATTGGGGGTAAGGCGCTTTTCCGCATCGGCCAGATCGAGCGTTCCCGTCCCGGCCAGCACGTCGCAGGGTACAGGAACGCAGCCCGCTGCGGTAATGGCCTGAAAAGAGGCCACAAATGTGAGGGAAGGAACCAGCACCTCCGGCTTGCACGGCACACGGCTCAGGGCGGCCGCGGCATCCACGGCGAGATGCAGGGCCGCTGTGCCCGTGTTGACGGTAATGACCTGATCAGCTTTTACGCCAAGGTACTGCGCCACTTCCTCTTCAAAAAGGCGCACCTCATTGCCCATGCCGAGATAGCCGTCTTCCAGAAGAACACGGCTCACTGCACGGGCTTCCGCTTCACCCACTATGGAACGGGAAAGACGCATGGACATGACAGCCTCCTGCTGCGCGGGCATTGGCCCGGCCGGGCCTGACAGCCAGGGGGCCTGCGGCGCGGCGCAATGCGCCTGTGGGCCGGAAGCGCTGCGGTTCCGGCTTCAAACAGGGCAAAAGACAATTTTTACAGAACCTGCGCGGGCAGGTTTCCAGTTACATACCGCCGACAAGATGCGGGGTAGCCAGTGATCGGCCCGAAGGCCGGCAAAGTCTGCCCGCACCTGCCCCGCGGCACGGATTTTCGTAAAAAACCTTGTGAAACATTTACGTATTCCACTTGCCGAACGTCATGCATGCTCGCGTCCACGCCCCCCGGCACACCGCTGCAATGGCGGATTCGTCCGGTGGAGGCACGGACAAGAACATGCAAAAACAGCCGCCCCTGCCGCAACCGGCACAAAGGCAAAGAAAGCACGGCGCAAACGCCACGGGACACGCTCACACCGAGAGCATATATCTCATGTTAACTTCGCCCGTTACGGCACACAGCAGAGCAAACGGCCGCTCTAGCCTGCTTCGGCGTTCATGTCGCTCAATAATGTATCGAGGTCAAGCAGAATGAGCAGGCGGTCGTCGAGCTTTCCCACCCCCCGGATATACTCCGAGCCGATGCCGCACACAACGGGCGGGGCAGGTTCCACCGTGGAAGCAGGAATGCGCAGCACTTCTGAAACGCCGTCAACCAGAAAACCCACGATTTTCTGGTTGAATTCCATCACCACAATGCGCGTTTCGGCATTGTGCTCCATCACGGGCATATTGAAGCGGGTGCGCATGTTGACGACAGGAATAACCTTGCCGCGCAGGTTGATGACGCCCTCTATAAAGCGCGCCGCATGCGGAACCATAGTTATCTGCATGGGCCGGATAATTTCCTGGACGGAAAGGATATCCACCCCGAACTCTTCTTCGGCAATACGAAAGGTGACAAGCTGCAGCCTGTCGCCCTCGTGTTCGTCTTCACCCGGGTGCTCAAGCAGGGCGCCTTCCGGTGTGGCAGTGCTCATATCTAAACCTCCATCAATAGGCGGATAACGAATCTGTAATCCTTATCGGCAATGTCACGGCGGACAAAAGGGCGCGCTCGCGGCTGGGACGCCGTTTTATCCACACCCCGGAGCAGCCGTCGGGATGTACTACGCCTCCGTGACGGACTCACGCAGCAGACAGTCGCGCAGACTGTCGGCAAGGCGCCCCGGCCATGTCAAAATCCTTGACCGCCGTCAATATGGCGGCGATCTCCTCGGCGTGGGGAGTGCCGTCTGCCAGCAGCGAGAGCTTTTCCATCGAGCTTTCCACTGCCCCCCAGTCCGTTTCCATACGCCGGGGCAGATCATCCAGAAAGGCCAGCAGGGCCTCGCGGTGCTCTTCCGCCAGATGCCCGGAACCGCTGGCCGTACGGCAGGCATGCTGCTCCATGCTCCGCACATAGTCGAGCACCCGCCCCATCTCCGTTTCAAAAGCGTCAAGCACGGCGTGCTCAGGCAGACTGTGGGGCAAAAACTCTTCCAGCATGCGGGTCAGATCGCAGATGCGCTCCACTCCCAGGTTGGCGGCCACCCCCTTGACCGTGTGCGCCATGCGCGCGGCCCCTTTGAGGTTGCCGCTTTCGAGCATCCTGCGCAAACGGGCGGGACTGTCGCCATAGTGATCCACAAAACGCTGAAGGAGCTCAAAATACAGTGTTCTGTTATTCCCCACAGTGGCAAGGCCGGACTCCACATTGACAATGGGAACGACCGGCTCCACGTCAGGCGGCGTCTCCGCAGCGGCAGCAACCGCGGCAGCAA
>NZ_JBAIYR010000352.1:0-2390 GCF_036763145.1 Desulfovibrio sp. 1188_IL3213
GTATAGGCGTCCGGCAGTTCTCCGGGGCGGGGCGAAGGCTCTGCCCCGGCGGGATTCGCCAGATCAAAGGAGAGGCCCCATTCGGCAAGGAATTGGCGGCGACGCGGCGAGGCCGAGGCCAGCACAAGCCTGTAGCCTGGGGCCAGGGAAAAAAGAGCGGGACGTGAGGCGTGATTTTTGGGCATGCGATCGTCTAGCTATAAGATAGTTGAAGCGGAAGGGCAGGCCGAGGGCCGCGCAAAGGCTGGTGCGGCAGTGCCTTATGCTTCGGCAGTGGCCGGGACATGTCGGAGCACTTCGCGGTCCTGCATGTCCAGCACGCGAAAAACGCCGTCCGCATAAAAACCGTAGCTGCGCGGCGAGCCGCCCTTGGGCAGCGAGAGGGAGCCGGGATTCCAGAAGTGCAGGCCGTCCAGGGTTTCGCCTCTGGGAATGTGAGTATGCCCGCGCAGGATGACCGTGCCGGGCTTCAGGCCGGGGCAGGGCGGATTTTCCGGCAGGTGATGCCCGTGGCTGGCGAAAATGCGCAATCCGTCAGCTTCAAGCCAGGCGTTTTCGGCCACGGGAAAGGGCAGAAGTGACAGGTCAACCTCGGCATCGCAATTGCCGCGCACCGCGCTGACCGGGCAGGGCAGCGCCGAAAGGTCGGGCATTTCGCGCAGAACAGAGGGCGTGTCATAGCCCTGGGGCAGAGGGTTGCGCGGGCCGTGGTAGACAAGGTCGCCCAGCAGCACCAGCAGGTGGGGCTTTGTCTGGCGGGCTTTTTCTATAAGAAAGCGCAGGCTTTCAATGGAGCCGTGCAGGTCAGAGGCAATAAGCAGGCGCATCAGGAACGCTCCCTGGCCTGGGGATGGCGGGCGTTCCAGGTGGGTCTGTCTTCAGCTTCTTCCACCAGCATGACGGGGATGTCTTTCCGCACGGGGTACACCACCTGGCAGGCCGCGCAGGCAAAACCTGCCACAGTTTCGCTTTCTTCCAGGGCCGTGAGGCTGCCCAGGCATTTGGGGCAGGCCAGAATACGCAAAAGTTCTTCTGTATTAATGGGCATATGCGTTCTCTTTTGAGGTAGGCTCGGTTCGTTATGGCCCAATAGTATACCGTGATGCCTCTTCCAGTTCAAGGCTTGCACCCTATTGATATTTTGCGCTATTAATAACAGTCATCCCTTAAGGTAGTATTTTATGGAACTGGTTGATCTGCATACCCACACGAGGGCGTCCGACGGTACTGACTCTCCGGCGCAACTCATGGCAAAAGCCGCCGAGGCGGGCCTCAGGGCCATTGCCGTTACAGACCACGATACGCTTTCCGGCCTGGACGAGGCCGCTGCCGCCGGGCGCGAACTGGGGGTGGAACTGATTCGTGGTTGCGAAATTTCCACAAGCACAGAATTGGGCGAATTGCATATCCTGGGGCTGTGGTTGCCTGAGCAGCCCGAAGCCCTGCTGCAGAATCTTGCCTTTTTGCGCGAAAAGCGCGGCGAGCGTAATGAGGGTATTGTGCGCAAACTGCAAGACCTGGGGCTTGATGTCGGCATGGAAGAAGTGCTGGCCGCAGCCAAGGGCGAAAGCGTGGGGCGGCCCCACATTGCCGAGGTGCTGCTGCGCAAGGGCTATGCCAAAAATATCCGTGAGGTTTTCAAGGAATTTCTGGGTAACCACGGCAAGGCCTATCTGCCCAAGGAAGTGCTGGAGCCGGAGGCAATCGTGCGGTTGCTGGCGGATCTTGGCGCAACCGTGAGCCTGGCGCACCCCCTGTTGTGGAAAGCGCCGCCCGGATGGCTTGAAGGGCAGGTGGCCCGTCTGAGAGATTGCGGCCTGAACGCCATTGAGGCGTGGCACAGCGAACATACCGAAGCGGATGTGCGTACCTGCCTGGCCCTGGCCAAGCGCTTTGACCTCGGCATCAGCGGCGGTTCGGACTATCACGGCATCAACAAGCCCGCCATCCAGCTCGGGCGGGGCTACGGCGGACTGCGCGTGGGCGTGGGCGTATTGGACGACCTGCGTGAGCGCCGCATAAAGATGGGGCTGCCGGTCTGACCTGATGCATGATAATGGCCCTGCGTCGTGCCGGGCAGCGCCGGTTTTTTTGCGACTGCCCACCGGAACCGGTATGTGCCGCTTTCCTTCCGCCATCACCCTTTCTCACATCTTGCGAAAAAACTTCCGGCGCGTTACAGCGGCCTTGAGTTTGCCGTTTTTTTCCGGCCGGAAGGCTCCGGGGCATTTGCCCCGGCAGACCGCGCCCACACTGGCCGGTTTTATTGCATAGTCTTTATCCGGGACACGCGGACATGCGAATTTTACACAAGCAGCAACCCTTGCCGCCCCTTGCCGGCCCCCGCCTTGAACCCCATCCGTTTCGTGGCGCGGGCGTTTTGCCCGACA
>NZ_JBAIYR010000353.1:0-2389 GCF_036763145.1 Desulfovibrio sp. 1188_IL3213
CGCCTGCGCGGAGCCTGTTTCGTCATTCCGCGCGAACGCGGAAAGAGGAACAAAGTCCGGCAGCAGGCCCGCCAGTTCCGGGCCGGTGGCAGCGCAGATAAGCAGGCTCACGCGGTTTACAGCCTCCAGTAGTCTATGCCCGCGTCACGCATGGCGGCCGGGTCGAGAAAGCTTTTTACGTCCAGCACAACGGCCTTGTCCGGCTGGGCAAAGAGACCTTTTATGGCATCGGGGGACAATGCCTTGTACGCATCGTGTCCCACTGCCAGGATAAGGGCATCCAGATTGTGCAGGTCGCCCTGGGGCAGCAGAATCTGGCCGTATTCGTGCAGGGCTTCGGCAGGATCGGCCTCGGCGTCGCTCACGAGCACCTGCACGCCGTAGTCCTCAAGTTCGCGGATAACGTCCACCACGCGGGTATTGCGCAGATCCGGCACGTTTTCCTTGAAGGTAAAGCCCAGAATGCCCACGCGCGCGCCGCTGATGATGCGGCCGCTTCTGATAAGGCGCTTGACCGTGCATTCGGCCAGGTACTTGCCCATATTGTCATTGATGCGACGGCCCGCCAGGATGACTTCGGGGTGAAAGCCCAGTTCTTCGGCCTTGTAGGTAAGGTAGTAGGGGTCCACGCCAATGCAGTGGCCGCCCACAAGACCGGGCCGGAAGGGCAGGAAATTCCACTTGCTGCCTGCGGCCTGAAGCACTTCAAGGGTATCAATGCCGAGGCGGCCGAAGATGATGGCAAGCTCGTTCATGAGGGCGATGTTGAGGTCGCGCTGGGTGTTTTCGATGACCTTGGCGGCTTCGGCCACCTTGATGCTGGAGGCGCGGTGTATGCCTGCCGTGACCACCGAGCCGTAGATCTGAACCAGCAGGTCTGTGGTAACGTCGTCGGAGCCGGAAACAACCTTGGTGATGGTTTCAAGGGTGTGCACCTTGTCGCCGGGGTTGATACGCTCGGGCGAGTAGCCCACGGTAAAGTCGCGGCCAAAGGCGAGGCCGGACTCGCGCTCAAGGATGGGGACGCAGATTTCTTCGGTCAGGCCGGGGTACACGGTGGATTCGTATACGACCACGCAGCCCTTGCTCATGTGGCGGCCCACGGTGGTGCTGGCCCCCACCACGGGAGTAAGGTCGGGGGAGCGGTGATCGTCAATGGGCGTGGGAACAGCCACAATAATGACGGCGGCCTGCCTGAGGTCGGCCGGATCGCAGGAATAGCGCACATTGGCGGCCTGGAGTTTCTGGTCGTCCACTTCGCGGGTGCGGTCGTGCCCGTCCTGCAGTTCCTTGATGCGCGGGGCGCTGATGTCAAATCCCAGCACGCTCATGCGGCGCGAAAGGGCCACGGCCAGGGGCAGACCCACATAGCCGAGGCCGACGACGGCCAGCGTTTCTTTGCCTTGTTGCAGGGCCTCGAATGTCACCATAATTTCATTCCTTTACAAAACAGGCTTTTTTCGTCACCAAGAAAAGCATGGACTTCAATATAGAACTTTTTTTCCGCGCCCTGGGCCTTGCCATCGTGCTTGAGGGGCTGTGCTGGACGCTTTTCCCCGGCGGTATGCGCCGGGCGCTGCTGAGCATTCTTCCTCTGCCGGAAAGCCGCTTGCGTGTGCTGGGGCTGACGGCTCTGGCACTGGGGCTGCTGGTCGTCTGGCTGGCTTCACGCTAGAGCAGTGAACCCCCGAAATGCTCGTTTACGGCAGGCAAAAGTCTGCCTGCCCGCATTTCGTGGCAAGGATTTTCCTGAAAATCCTTGCAGAGCAGTGAACTCATTTCATTCGTAAACTGTTCTGGCGCCTGCCGGGCAGCCTTGTCGCAAGGCTTTCTTGCCTGTGGCCCCATGCGGCAAACAGCGCTTGCGCGCGCTTTCGTAATGAGGCCCGAAAGGCATTCTGTCTCTGCGGCCTGTGGCGAAAGGCCGTGCTTGCTCCACCGGTGTTGCGCGGCATGCCGTTTGCCGCCGCAAAAATGCCGCGCGCGTTGCTTTTTGTCAGGTTTCCGTTGCGCGGCATGCCCGTGAAACCGTCTTGCCGCAGGCCGCCTACCGGGCCTTTTCACCCACATGCAGACAGACGATGCCCGACGTGAGCTTTTGATGCCATGCCTTGTTGAATCCGGCCCTGCGCAGTTCCTTTTCCAGCTCAACGGCTGAGGGAAACGCGCGGATTGTATCGGCCAGATAGGCGTACGCAGCGGGATCTTTGGAAAATATGCGCCCCACACGGGGCAGCAGGTGATTCAGGTACACATTGTACAGGCCGCCCCAGATGCGCTCGCGGCCGGAGCCGAACTCCAGGATACAGGCCCGCCCGCCGGGGCGCAGCACCCGCAGCATTTCGGCAAAGGCCGTTTCACGCGGGATGATGTTGCGTATGCCGAAGGC
>NZ_JBAIYR010000354.1:0-2382 GCF_036763145.1 Desulfovibrio sp. 1188_IL3213
CCGCCTGCTGGCGGCGCACTGCGCGCCCAACCCCGGCACTCAGGTGAGCGAACTGCTGCAAAATCTGCCGCAGGTGCTCCGCAACTACGGCGAGGAAGTCTTGCGGCGATCCTGACCGGCAACAAACAAAACGGCCCGCGCTTTTGGCGCGGGCCGTTTTGTTTCAAAAAACCTGTTTTTCAGTTTATCTTTCAAAATAAGTATAGCCGCGCAGGCCGTCTTCAAAAGCCTGCATGACCGAAAACCTCTCGCTTGGCGAAATGCGGCCCTGTCGCACGGCCAGTTCCGCCGTGCTGCGCAGGTCTTCAAGAATGCGGCGGGGATCGTATTCCACATAACTGAGGATGTCCGCCACAGAGTCGCCCCGAATTTCGCGCACGTATTCGTAACTTCCATCCTCGGCCACACGGATGGACACCACGTTGGTGTCGCCCATGAGGTTATGCAGGTCGCCCAGGGTTTCCTGGTATGCGCCCACAAGGAACACGCCAAGATAGTATTCCTCGCCATCACGCAGGGGGTGCAGCTCCAGCGTGGGCTTCATGCCCTGGGGGTCGATGAACTGGTCGATACGGCCGTCGGAATCGCAGGTAATGTCCGAAATGATGGCATGGCGCGAGGGGAATTCCCTGAGCCGATGTATGGGCATGACCGGGAAAAGCTGGTCAATGGCCCAGGTATCGGGCAAGGACTGGAACACGCTGAAGTTGCCGTAATAGATGTCGGCCAGGCTCACATCAATGTCGGCCAGGTCGCGGGGAACATTCTTGAGGCGGGTTTTTTCCTGGGCAATGCGCATGATGATGGCCCAGAAAAAACGCTCGGCAATGGTGCGCTGGCGCAGGTTCACCCGGCCGGTGGAGAAAAGCTGGCGCATTTCATCGCGATAATAGATGGCGTCGTTATAGCATTCCTGCAGGTTGCGCAGACTGATGTTAGCCAAGGTTTCCTTCAGGTTTTGCACCGGCTCGGGCATGCCCTCGGGCAGATTTTCGGGCAGTTGCGCCTCTTCAATGGTGCTTACGTCCAGCACATTGAAAAGCAGCACCGAATAATACGCCACGGTGGCGCGGCCGGACTCGGTGATGATGTGCGGGTGAGGCACATTTTCCACGTCCAGGATGCTCATGATGGTTTCCACCACGTCGGTGCAGTATTCATCCATATTGTAGTTGCGCGAGGAAATGAAGTTGGTGTGCGAACCGTCATAGTCCACAGCCAGGCCGCCGCCCAGGTCAAGGTAACCCATAGGTGCGCCTTCCTGGATAAGGCCCACGTAAAGGCGCGCGCCTTCCATCACGCCCGTGCGGATATCGCGAATGTTGGAAACCTGCGAACCAAGGTGGTAATGCAGCAGCTTGAAGCAGTCCAGCATGTCGTGGCTTTTGAGGGTATCCACCACGTCCACCACCTGGGCCGGAGAAAGGCCGAAGGTGGAACGCTCGCCGCCGGAATCCGTCCAGTGGCCGCCGGCCTTTACGGCCAGCTTGGCGCGCACGCCGATATTGGGGCGAACGCCAAGAGCCTTGCTGCGTTCCAGCAACACGTTCAGTTCGCTGGGCATTTCAAGCACAAAAAACACGTTAAAGCCCATGCGCAGGGCCTGAAGGCCCAGATCCATGAACTCTTCGTCCTTGTACCCGTTGCACACGATGCAGGCTTCCCTGTCCTGCATGAGCGACACCGCGGCGATCAGCTCGGCCTTTGAGCCGACCTCAAGCCCGTGATGGTAGCGCGCGCCGAACTGGGCGATCTTTTCCACCACCTGCTGCTGCTGGTTCACCTTGATGGGAAAAACGCCCCGGTAGGCCCCGGTATAGCCGAGATTTTTTATGGCCTTGCGAAAGCTTTCATGAATGTTCGCTATGCGCGAGTCGAGAATATTTTCCACGCGCAGAAGCACGGGCATGTCATAGCCCCTGTCACGCAGGCCGGAGATGATCTCCGGTATGGAAACCTGCGGGCCTTTGGGGCCTTGCGGGCAGATAACCACTTCGCCCGCGTCGGAAACGTCAAAATATCCGGCCCCCCAATTGCGGATGCCGTACAGTTCGATGGAATCCTCCACCCGCCACTGCTGCAATGCGCGGTTTTTTGCCAATTCTCACTCCTTGTATCGCCCGCCGGGCGAGGGTTAAATACTGCACGCAAAAAAGAGGCGTAATTATGCCGGGAAGGGGGGGAAAGTCAATATTGGCAGTGTTGCGGAACAGGCTTTTTTCATCACCGCCCTGCCCCGTCAAATCACCCGGCGGCAGGCCCTCAAGCCGTGCCGCACAGGCCCGGATCAAGCGTAAAAAACGTGGCCGGCACTGCCCTCTTGACGCGGGGCGCGCCTTGCTTCACCCTGTGGACACCAGAACCCGCAGGCTTTCGGCACGG
>NZ_JBAIYR010000355.1:0-2382 GCF_036763145.1 Desulfovibrio sp. 1188_IL3213
CAAAGGCCAGACTCGTTCCCTGCGCCTCAATGCCGATACGGCCGCCACAGCCGCGCAGCAACCTGTAAATATCTTTGGCCGCGTAGCCGCCGTAAATAAAAACACGCTCCGCGTCCCACAGGCGAACGGCGGCGTCCAGATAGCGGGGATCTGTCGCCAGCCAGTCACGGCCGTCGGCGGTGATTACCAGCCGTCCGGCGCTTTCGTTGTACTGAGGGTCGTGCAGCTCAAAACCCGAAAGATAAAAACGGTTGGCTGCCTGGCTGACAAGCAGCGCGTCCAGACCGCGCCTGCGCATGGCCCGGCGAAGTTCTTCACGGCGGGCGGCATATATCTGCTTCATGAGTGTTCTCCTGTCGCCAGTGTAGCGTGTGCGCCCGTCCCTGAAAAGTTGAAAAATATCCGGCATCGGCAGATCCGCGCAACGCGCCGGAAACATCAGGCATGCCCTTTTGGGAACAAGCATTGCCGCCCTTTCAAAAGCCACATCAAAAAAGGTGGTTTAATTGTCCCGTTTACCGGGCCGCCCCCGGTTGACCAGTTGACCAAGTGCGCCTATAGTCAGCGCATGTCGCAACCAACTTCATGCGAGCTGAGTGTTCTGGACCTTGTGCCCTTTGGGCAAACCGGCAACGAAAGCCGCTTCTTCGCACTGCGCCTTACCCGCCCCGAATGGACCAAGTGGCGGCCGGGCCAGTTTGTCATGCTCCGTCCCCAGTCTTTCGGGCTTGAAATCCCCTGGGCACGGCCCCTTGGCATATGCCATATGACCGCCCGGCACATGATCTGTTTTTTTCAGGTTGTGGGCAAAGGCACAAAGCGTATGTCCGAACTGCGCCCCGGTGACAAGGTGCGCGCGTGGGGTCCCCTGGGCAACGGTTTCGTCACCGAGCCGGACACGCCCACGCTGCTGCTGGCCGGGGGCATGGGCATCGTGCCTTTCGTGGGCTATGTGAGCGAGCACCCCAAGCCTTGGAACGTCACCATGCTTTTCGGCCATCGCGAGTCCATAAGCTGCTATCCCGTGGACAGCATCAATGAGCATGTGCCGCTGGACAGCCTGCGCGAAACCGTACCCGGCGATCTGGACAATTTCATATTTTCCATACAGGAACGCATGACGGAATACGCCGAGCAAAAAGGCCTTGTCCTGGCCTGCGGCCCCACGCCCTTTATGCGCACCGTGCAAAAGTTTGCCGCCGAACTGGGCATACGCTGCCAACTCTCCCTAGAAAACCGCATGGCCTGCGGTGTGGGAGCCTGCCTTGGCTGCGTGGCCAAAACAACAGAAGCATGGCCCGTACCCGCCAAGCGCGGCAGCCAGGTGCAGGCATGCAATCACGGCCCTGTGTTCTGGTCGGATCAGATAGAACTGTAGCCCGCTGAACAGCACACGCACGGGACGGTGCAACGCGGATCTGCCCAGAGCTGCGGCGGCTTGTTGCCGAAACGCGCCCCTTTGCGGGCGTCAGCAGCCAAACGGACTTTGCCCCGGCGTTGCGGCGCAGCACAAATTTTCAAAAATCCGCGCAGAGCGGTTGCGTGCTTTCAGCTTCAGGCGGCGCACCTTTGAGAATGCCCCTTCTTGACGCCTGAAAACGCTCTTGCTCCGCACAGCTCCCAGGCGCTTCCACACTGGAAGATGCTGTTCTCTGCCGGGGCGCAGGTTCGCCGGAAAACAGCCCGTACAGACGGCTCGTTGCCCGAGCGTTCCCCCGCCATAAAGACAGCGGGCAGAAAAAATAGTGGAACACGCCCCGGCGGGCATAAAACACCTTGCCAGCCCCGCCCGGCGCATTACTTTGCGCCCCGGCGGGTCTGCGTGGTTACTGGAGAATGCGGTATGGACCTTTCCGTTACGCTGAACGGGCAAACACACGATCTGTCCCTCAAAAATCCCATACTTACGGCTTCCGGCACGTTTGGCTACGGTGTGGAATTCGCCAGCTACGGCGATCTTGCCAGCCTTGGCGGCATTGTGGTCAAGGGGCTTTCCCTTGAGCCGCGCGGGGGCAACCCCTGCCCACGCATCGTGGAGACCGTTTCCGGCATGCTCAATGCCGTTGGCCTGCAAAATGACGGTGTGGATGTTTTTTGCACACAAAAGCTCCCTCTGCTGCCCTGGCAGGAAACCGCCGTCATGGCAAATATTTATGCCTCGTCCGCCGAAGAATTCGGCCGCCTGGCCGCCCGCCTCAATGATGAGGAAGGCGTGACCGCCCTGGAAGTCAACGTGTCCTGCCCCAACGTGCGTGAAGGCGGCGTGGCCTTCGGCCAGGATCCGAGCATGATCGCCCAGGTCACGTCCATCGTGCGTCACGCGGCCCCCGGCAAGCACATCATGGTCAAGCTCTCGCCCAACGTCACCGATATCACGGTCAT
>NZ_JBAIYR010000356.1:0-2380 GCF_036763145.1 Desulfovibrio sp. 1188_IL3213
CCCAGGCCAGTAACAGCGGCACCGGCCTTGTGCCGATGGGTACGCCCACCGCCGCCAAGGGCGGCCTGGCCGATGTGCAGGTTCGCGGCATGAGCGTTATGGACCCGGATACCGTGCTCATGCGCCTGACCCTCCGTAAAGGTGACACCCCCGATGCCCACGCCATCAACGAAGAAGTGAAGCGCATCTGGGAAATGGGATATTTCAGCGACGTACAGGCCAGCCTTGAAGGCAATGTGCTGGTCTTCACCGTGGTGGAAAAGCCCCGCATCGACAACATCATTGTCGAAGGGTCCAAGGGCGTTGACAAGGAAGACGTCGTTGCCGCCATGGGTACAAGAACCGGCAACGTGCTCAACGAGCAGGTGCTTTCCGACGACCTGCAAAAAATTACCGAACTGTACCGCAAAGAAGGCTATTACCTTGCCAAGGTCAATTACCGCCTTGAAGACCGCCAGAGCGGGCGCGGCGCAGTGCTGGTCATCAATGTGGACGAGGGCAACAAACTCTACGTCAAAGAAGTGAACATCGAGGGTCTCAACAAGCTCAACCGGGGCGACCTTGACAAATACCTTGCCCTCAAGCCGCGCGGCATCTTCTCGTGGCTGACCGGATCGGGCGTGCTCAAAGAGGAATACCTTGAGCGCGACACCAACGCCATTGCCGCCTATGGCCTCAATGAAGGCTATATCGACATCCAGGTGGGCGCGCCCCAGGTAGACTACAAGGACGACGGCATCTACGTCACCTTTGTGGTCAACGAAGGTCCCCGCTATACCGTGCGCAACGTGGTCTTTGCCGGAGACGTCATCGACAGCGAAGAAAAAATGCTTGAAGTTATCCAGATGGACGACTGGCAGAAGTCCAATGACTACTTCTCCCTGACGGTCATGCAGGAAGACTCCAAGCGCCTCACGGACCACTACGCCGACTACGGCTACGCCTTTGCCGAGGTGGACACCAAACTCATCAAGGCTGAAGACGGCAGCGACCAGGTGGACGTAGGCTATCTGGTCAACAAAAAGCAGAAGGTCTTCATCCGCCGCCTGGTGGTTGAAGGCAATACCAAAACGCGCGACAACGTCATCCTGCGCGAAATGCGCCTGGGCGACGGCGACATGTACGAAGGGGCCAAGCTGCGCCGCTCCAACGAGCGCCTGAACCGTCTGCGGTACTTCTCTGCCGTGGATATGGAGCTTATCCCCACCGGACAGGAAGACGAGGTAGACCTCAAGGTAAAGGTCAAGGAAACCAATACCGGCGCCATCATGGGCGGTATCGGCTACTCCAGCTACTATGACGTGGGCGTCACGGCCTCCATCATGGAGCGCAACCTCTTCGGCCGCGGCTACTGGCTGCAGCTTCAGGGCTTCTTCTCCTGGCGGCGCACGTCGGGTACCCTGTCCTTCACCAACCCGCGCGTGTACGATACCGACCTCTCGTTCGGCAACGACATCTATTACACCCACGACTACTGGGACAACTTCACCAAGGATACCATAGGCGACACGGTGCGCTTCGGCTATCCCATCGGCGAGTACACGTCCGTGGGCGTGGGCTACCGCCTTGAGCGCTACCACCTGTACGACGTGGCCGACAACAGCTCGCCCTACATCAAGGACTATAAGGGCATCAACTGGACCAGCGCCGTCTCGGGCCGTATCCTGCGCGACACCACCGACAGCAAGGAACGCCCCACCAAGGGAACCATCGCCCGCCTGTGGGCGGAATACGGCGGCGGCGGCCTTGGCGGCACAGACAACTTCATCAAGAGCGTGGCCGACTGGCAGGGCTTCTGGTCTTTCAACCCGCAAAACACTGTCCACCTGCGCGGTCGCGTGGGCGGCGTGTTCCAGAACACCAGCGACAGGGTCCCCGTGTTTGAACGCTTCTGGGTCGGCGGCATGGACACCATCCGCGGCTACAGCTACTCTGACCTTTCGCCCCGCGACTACAAGCACGGCAACGAGCAGATCGGCGGCGACCGCATGGCTGTCGGCAACCTGGAATATATCTGGACCTTCCAGAAAGACCTGGGACTTGCCCTGGTTCCCTTTGTGGATACCGGCTTTAACATCGATTCCAAGACAATGGGCGATGAATGGGACAGATACATTGTGGCCTCCACCGGCCTGGAACTGCGCTGGCGTTCTCCCATGGGCGACCTGCGCATAGCCTACGGCGTCCCCCTGGTGCAGGATTACGACAAGGAAATGCCTCCGGGCAGGATCGAATTCAGCATGGGCCAGTTCTTCTAGAGCAGATTAACTTTGAGAATATACATTCTCAAAGTTTAAGGCACGCTCACTTCGGCGTTTAACCGCGCAGATAAACTGCGCTTACGCCTCCGTAGCGAACGTCTGCTCACGCAGCCGCCAGA
>NZ_JBAIYR010000357.1:0-2380 GCF_036763145.1 Desulfovibrio sp. 1188_IL3213
AAAGCTGCGAAGGCAGGTTGCGCGCCAGATGCCCGATGCCGAAAAGCTCCAGCACGGACTGCGCCCGTTCCTGCTGGGCCGGACAGACGCGCCAGGGCCAAAAGCCCGTGCCGCTGTAGGCCACGTTCTGCAGCAGGGTCAGATGAGGGAACAGCGCGTAATCCTGAAACATATAGCCGATACGGCGGCGCTGTGCAGGAACAAAGACATTGGCCTGCCCGTCATACAGGGTGCGCCCGCCAAGGCGGATATGCCCGGAATCCGGCCGCACAAGCCCCGCAAGGCATTGCATGGTCAGGCTTTTTCCGGAGCCGGAAGGACCAAAGAGCACCACGTTTTTGTGCTCGTCGCCGATCTCGTAGTCCACATCCAGGCTGAAGGGGACGGCCGCGTTTTTAAAACTTTTATACAAGCGCAAGGAAATCATCACCGCCGCCTTTTCAGCTTGAGCAGCAGTTCCGCCGCCATGAGCATGCTCACGCAGGCCAGCGACGTGACAATGACGAGCCAGGTGGCCTGCGCGTCGTTACCGGCCTGAAAAGCGTCATAAATGGCAAGGGCCAGAGTTTGCGTTTTGCCGGGAATATTGCCCGCAATCATGAGCGTAGCGCCAAACTCGCCCATGCCCCGCGCGAAAGCCAGCATCAGCCCCGCAAAAATTCCTTTCCAGGCCAGCGGCAAGGACACGCTGACAAATACGCGCCATTCCGAAGCCCCAAGAGTGCGGGCAGCATCCTCAAGATGCGAGTCCACCTGCTCAAGGGCAGCTCTGGCGGACTTGTAGATAAGCGGAAACACCACCACCGTGGCCGCCACCACGGCCCCTTTCCAAGAAAAGATGAGAGTTATGCCCATCTCGGCCAGCCAGTGACCCATAAGGCCGCGCCGCCCCACCAGAAGAATAAGATAGTAACCAAGCACCGTGGGCGGCAAAACCAGGGGCAAGGTACACAGGGCGTCCAGCAGCGCGGGCATGGGGCCTTTTTTTCGGGCCAGCAGCCAGGCCATGAGGGTGGCCGCCACAAAAGAGACCAGGGTGGCCGTGCCCGCCACACGGAGCGAAAGCTCCAGCGGGCTCCAGATGGAGATGCCGTCAAGATCCATCAAAAAACCACTCCTCCACGAAAATCGTTGCCATGCTCCTGTTCCGGCATGCAATGCCGCCGCAACCGCCGCCTCTGCCGTGGCGGCCCCCCTGAAATCGGACGTACAGGCCGCCGCCCCGCGACAGCCTGTACGCTGCAAGACTCATCCTGCTACGGCAGACAGGTCACCGCAAGCAGATATCCGGCACAGTCTACGGCTTGGAAAAACCGTACTTTGCCAGAACAGCCTGGCCTTCGGGAGAAAGCACAAAATTCAGAAACGCCTGGCCCATCTTGGGATTGGTTCCGGTAAGCGCCACGGCAATGGGATAGGTTACCGGCTCATGGCCGCCCACAACCATGACCACGTCCACCTTGTCCGCCATCTGCCTGGCGTCGGTGGCGTACACGAAACCGGCGTCAACCTCGCCGCGCGCCACATAATCCAGCACCTGGCGCACGCTGTTGCCCTGAATCAGGGCAGGCTGCAGGTCGTCCCACAGCTTGGCTTCGCTAAGGGCGGCCTTGGTGTAGCGGCCCACAGGCACGGAATCAGGATTGCCGATGGCAACTTTTTTGAACTTCCTCAGGTCGGCAAGTCCGGCGGGTTTTTTGCTGCCCGCGGGCACGATGAGCACCAGGTCGTTTTCCGCAAAATTTTTGCGGGTGGCGGGGTCCACCACTTTCGCGGCCGCGGCCTTGTCCATGGTGGCCTGGTCGGCCGAGGCAAACACGTCAACGGGCGCGCCTTCCTGAATCTGCTTGAGCAGCGGGTTGGAGGCGGCAAAGTTGACATTGACCTTCAGGCCCGGATGCTGTTTTTCAAACATGCCTTTCAGTTCGGTAAAGGCATTGGTAAGGCTGGCCGCTCCTGAAACCGTCATCTCGGCGGCATGCGCGGGCAGGCTCAACAGCCCCACACAAGCCAGAGCAAGAAAAATGCGGGAAAAGAACGATTTTTTCATAGGCTCCTCCCTCGCGTTGTAACGCGATAGTTTTGACTAACTCATACAGGAGCCGTCTGGACGGGCAAGGAGGTCACGTTTTTTGTAAAAAGCGTGAACACTATACAACCTGGTATTTTTTTATGTATAAGACCTAAAAAATGACAGGATACGGTATGGAAAAAAACAAAAACCGTGAGGAAATGGCCGCGCTCTTGCGCACGCTCTCTTCCGCAGACCGGGCGTGGTTGCGCCAACGGCTTATGCGCCGCGACTCCGCCGCCCTGTTGCAGGATACCGGTCGCATCAGCCCCAGAGAACTGCTGGCTGTGGAATCGTGGCTGTGGGAAC
>NZ_JBAIYR010000358.1:0-2377 GCF_036763145.1 Desulfovibrio sp. 1188_IL3213
AGCCTCGCGCGCGGCATGGCACATGCGTTCGCCGCCCTGGCAGTGCAGGGTAAGCATGTTCACGCCCACGCCCGAAGCCGCCTTGACGGCCTGAGCCACCGTGTGCGGTATGTCATAAAATTTGAGATCCAGAAAGATACTGTAGCCCAGAGCGGCCAGGTCTTCAAGCAAGGGCGGCCCGGCGTGGGTGAACATCTCCATGCCCACCTTGCACCAGGGCGCTGTTCCTGCCAGCGTGCGGGCAAGGGCAAGAGTTTCCTCTCTGCTGGGCACATCAAGTGCCACCATAAGTTGTGGAACGGTATTTGCGCTTTTCATGATGTAATCCGGCTCGTGGCGTCAGTAAAATAAACGTGGCTGCTTTGCGGCATGCCGGGGCAAGGGCGGCGGCTCAACCGCGCAGCACTGCTTCCGAAAGGTCGGGGTTGCGGCCTGGGGTAAGGCTTGCCGCCACAAAAACCGAGCGCAGCTCGTCATAGGCCACGTCCAGGCTGTCATTGACCACCAGAGCATCATACCAGCGGGCTTCGGGTATTTCCTGCCGCGCGTTGGCAAGGCGGCGCTCAATGGTTTTTTCGTCGTCCAGGCCCCGGCTGCGCAGGCGGCGCTCAAGCTCGGTCATACTGGGCGGCAGGATGAAAACAAAGACCGCCTCGGTGAGGGAAAGCTTCAGTTGGGCCGCGCCCTGCACGTCAATGTCAAAAAGCAGGTCCTGCCCAAGGCGCAGGTTTTCCTCCACCGGGGCCAGGGGGGTGCCGTAAAGGTTGCCGTGTACCTCGGCCCATTCGGCAAAATACCCTTCGGCGCGGCGCTGTTCGAATACTTCACGGCTGATGAAAATATAGTCCTTGCCGTCCACTTCGCCCTGCCGGGGCTGGCGGGTGGTGCAGGAAACAGAGTAACCCAACTGGGGAAAGGCCCGCAGCAGGCGTTGAACCAAAGTTGTTTTTCCCGCCCCTGAGGGGGCGCTCAAGACCAGGGCAATGCCTTGTCGGGGCATCAGATTCCTTCCTCTTGCGCAAAGCGCTGGCTGATGGTTTCAGGCTGTATGGATGAAAGAATGACGTGGTTGGAGTCCGTCACAAGGATGGAGCGGGTTTTACGCCCCTGTGTGGCATCTATGAGCCGCCCCTGCGTCCGCGCGTCTTCCCGCAGACGCTTCATGGGCGAAGACGCAGGGCTGACAATGCCTACAACCCGGCCCGCCAGCACATAGTTTCCGAAACCTATATTGATGAGTCGTTCGCGAGACATGGCCTATTCCAGATTCTGGACCTGCTCACGGCATTTTTCCAGTTCATTCTTGAAGTCCACGACAAGGCGCGACAACTGCACATCGGGCAGCTTGTTGCCGCACGTGTTGATTTCGCGAAAGCATTCCTGAAGGGTAAAGTCAAGGCGGCGGCCCGCATCGCGGCCCGCCTGCAAAAGGTCGTGCAGGCGCTCAAGATGGGTGGAAAGGCGGGTAAGTTCCTCGCTCACATCCAGCCGGTCGGCAAGAACCACAATTTCCTGCAAAAAACGGCCTTCTTCCAGTTCCTGACCATTCTGGGCCAGGGCCTCGCCCAGGCGCTCACGCATGATATTGGCGCGTTCTTCCTTGATGGCCGGGGCGCGCTCCGCGATAAGCCCCGTCCACTCCTCCATGCGCAGAATGCGTGAATGCATGTCTGTGGCCAGGGCGCGGCCTTCGGCGGCGCGGGCCTCGTTCCAGTCTTCAAGGGCGAGGGCCAGCCCTTCTTCAAGGCTGGTTGTCACATCCTCATCCATTTCCTCGCTGGAGTCGTTCCAGAGCGAGGGGATCTGCATAAGCGCGCTGTAATCCGGCATGAAGTCATCGCCACGGGCCTGCGCAAGGCTGTACAGGCTGTCAAGCATGGCATTGGCCTGTCCGGCGTCAAAGCGCGCGACAGGGATTTCGCCGGGGGCGTATTGCAGGGTCAGACTGATGTCTACCCGGCCGCGCGAGGCGAAGCGACGAACGACTTTTTCAAGGCGGGGTTCAAGGCTGCGCACGGGCAGGGGGAGGCGCCACTTGAGGTCAAGGTGGCGGCTGTTGACGCTCTTGACCTCCCATTGCTGGATTGTGCGGGTATTTTCAACGAGGCAGCGGCCAAAGCCGGTCATGCTGCGGAGCATAGGTTCCTTCCCGGATATAAAGTATTGGGGCAAGTGTAGAGCAAGCCCTTGACGAATGCAAGAAAGCCCTTGGCATGCCGGGCCAAGGGCTGAATATTTTTCAGGTAATCCACCGGATTACCTGGGCGCTGTTTTCTGGCCGCCGCCTGGAGCAAAGATATGCGGCAGGCAGGCGGGCAACAGGCCCTACGTGCCTCAGGAAAGGCCGCCCGTGCCGCCGGAACCGCACCCGCCCGAC
>NZ_JBAIYR010000359.1:0-2376 GCF_036763145.1 Desulfovibrio sp. 1188_IL3213
GTCCGCGGCCGGGGGCAGGCTGCCCAGGGTGTAGGGCGGCTGGAGGCTTGCGCGCTCCCAGAGAATGTCCAGACCCGCAAGCACCGGAGACTGCCTTTTGGCCGACGTGCGGAACACATACAGGGCGTCCCGTGCGCGGGTAAAGGCGACGTAGAGCAGGTTCAGGCTTTCTCTGGCCTGTCGGGCCAGGTCTTCATAATAGGGGCGGCCCAGTGCTTTCTGATTGCGCACCATCATGCTCAGGCCCTGACGTTCCGTGCGCAGAGGCTTGTCAGAAGCGGAAATGTTCAGTGCGGTAAAGGGGACGAAAACCACCGGAGCCTCAAGCCCCTTTGACTTGTGCACAGTCATGACCCGCACGGCGTTCATGTTTTCCGGCATGGGAACTTTTTCTTCCTGGCTTTTGGCATTCCAGTGTTCCAGAAAAGTGGAAAGCGTCGCCATGCCTTTTTCTTCCGCGCTGTGCAGCACTTCCATAAAGCGGCGCAAGAAGGTTGCGGCATCGGGAAAACGCTGTTCCACATCAAGGCGCGCATACCATTCAAGCACCGTGTCATAGGGCGTCATCAGGCCGGACTGGCTGAAAAATGGCGCCAGCAGGCTTTGCCATATGTGCGGCCACCGCTGGCGGAAATTCTGGTACAGAAAGCCTTTCTTCTGGCGGGCGCACCAGCCGTGCAGGTCGATGCCGGCAAGTTCGGCGGCTTCGGGACGGCCATGAAAAATTTCGCCGGTCAGGACGGTGAGCAGGGCGATATTGTCGTCGGGACTGTCGAGAAAGGCCAGCAGGGCCACGGTCTGGACAATAAGAGGATGGGCCGAGAGCAGCAGGCTGTTTTCGGTAATGACCGGAATGCCCAGGCGCACCAGATGATCCGCCATGCGGGCCGCGCCGTCATTGCTGCGCACCAGCACCAGCACGTCCGACCACGGGCGCTGCGGAGCCACATCGTCAAGCAGTATGCGGCCCAGACGGTCAAAAACGGCTTCGCGCAACATTTCCGAAGAGTCCGCCGCAATATCTTCCACCTGCACCAGACCACCGCCGGGCGTGTGCTCAGGACATTCCTGCCGGGTTCCCGCAAAAGCGCTCAGCAGGCTTTTGACAGAAGAATCCATTATTTCCGCAGCCAGATCTTGGGGCATATCGCCGGGCAGAAGGGCGCTCATGACGGCTCTGGCCGTATCCGCCTGCTCCAGAAGGGAAAAGAGGGCATTGTTGTGTTCCACCACCTGACGGCGGCTACGCCAGTTGAACGGCAGACTGTCACGGGCCGTAGAGGTGGCAACGGCGGCAAGCCCCCGGTCTTCAAGGATGCCGTCAAAAAGTTCCGGGTCACCGTCACGCCAGCCGTAAATGGACTGTTTGACATCGCCCACCCAGGTCAGCGATCCGCCACGCGACAGCGCTTCCTCCACCAGAGGACGCAGCGCACGCCACTGTTCCTGGCTTGTATCCTGAAATTCGTCCACAAGGTAATGGGTAAGGCGCGCGCCCAGACGGCAGAGCGTTTCCGGCACGCCGTGATCGCCGGACAAAACCTGCTGTGCCATATGGGGGACGAGCAGGCCGGGGAGCGTTCCCTCCTGTTCCTGATTGTGCAGAAAGGCGTTGGCCAGAATACGCGCCATGCGTATGGACGGTTCAAGGCGCAGGGCCTGCCGCAACAGCTGCCCGTCTTCCATGCATGCCTGCGCGGCCCGGCTAAAAACGCCGTAGGCGTGTTCCACCCCGGAGTCGACAGCAGCGCCTTTTTTAAAAAGTTGGGCTGCGGTGTCCTTGGTCAGAAAAGCCGAATTTTTATATTCGCCTTTGGCCCAGGCTTTGACGGCTTTTTCCGCATTTGCCATCCAGGGCAGGCGGGCGTCGTCGGCTATCCGCAGCAAATGGTCGGCAGCCTGTCTGGCGGCATGGTTAAGGGCAAACAGGCTTTGCTCAAGCTCTTCGTAGGAAGAAAGTTCGCCGTAGCGGCCCAGAAGGGCGCTGTCCAGAAGAGGGCGCAACTGGTGCAGCAGTTTTTCTCCTGCCAGAAAGCCCTTGCTTTGTCCGTGGTGAACCATGGCGCGGCAGACCTGCCGCAAAAGGCCGCGCATATTTTCATCACCTTGCCAGGCTTTTTCCAGCAGAAGGTCCAGGTAGGGCGCAAGCGCTTCTTCGGTGGCAAAGACGGGCTGAAAGTCCGGGTGCAGCCTGAGGTCCAGCGCGGCGGCGCGCACGATGAGATGCAGCAGGCTGTCGATGGTGCGGATGTTCAGCGCGCTCATGTCACGCATGATGGCGTCCACCCAGCGCCCGGCCGAAGCTGAATCAAGCTCCAGCCCCTGCATGGGCTGCCCCAGAGCCGCGCTTTTGAGTGGACGGATGACCCGTTCGCG
>NZ_JBAIYR010000360.1:0-2356 GCF_036763145.1 Desulfovibrio sp. 1188_IL3213
GAGGCGGCCAGGGCCACAATGCGCTCGGGCTGCACGGCCGTTTGCCCGTCGGGCCAGGTCAGGCGTACATGCTCGCGGTGTACGTCGGCCTTCTGCACCTGCAGTTCCGTAAGAAACTGCTTGAAGTCCAGCACCGCCAGAAAGTTCGTCAGTTCCTCGGGGAAGGGGCCGAAACGGTCACGTATGGAAAGGGCTGTTTCCTCGCGTGCGGCCCCGCCCTGGGCGGAAGTAAGCGCCTTGTAGCAGCGCAGCCGCTCACGGCCGTCATCAATATACGATGCCGGAATATGGGCAGGCAGGCCAAGCGTAAGCTCTGTTTCGGCGACCGGACTTTCGGGCGTGCCCTTGAGGCGGCCCACGGCCTCCTCAAGCATCTCAAGATAAAGATCCAGCCCCACCCGACACATATGCCCGGACTGCACCTCGCCCAGTATATTCCCGGCCCCGCGCAGACGCAAATCTTCCATGGCCACCTGAAAGCCTGCGCCCAGATAGTCCATGTCAAGAATGATGCGCAGGCGCTCTTCGGCCACGGCCGTGAGGCGCTCGGCATCGGGAACCACAAAAAAGGCATATGCCTGCCTGTCGCTGCGGCCCACCCGCCCGCGCAGCTGATACAACTGCCCCAGGCCGAACATCTGCGCCTGATCCACCACAAGCGTATTGGCGCGGGGAAAGTCCAGGCCGGACTCCACAATGGATGTGCAGACCAGCACGTCCAGTTCGCCGTGCCAGAATTTGTGCATGGTGTCTTCAAGCTCGGTCTCGGACATCTGCCCGTGGGCCATGCCCACGCGGGCGTCCGGCACAAGCCCGCGCACATATTCGGCCACGCGCTCCAGCCCCTGAACACGGTTATAGACCCAGAACACCTGCCCTTCCCGCTCTATTTCCCGTTCCAGCACCTTGCGCAGCACATTGTCGTCCTTGCGCAGCACGGCGCTGGCAACGGGCTTGCGGTCCTGCGGCGCGGTTTCTATGATGGAAAGCTCGCGGATGCCGGACATGGAAAGCTGGAGGGTGCGCGGTATGGGCGTGGCCGTGAGCGTCAGCACGTCCACGTTTTTCTTGAGGGCCTTGAGTTTTTCCTTGTGGCGCACGCCGAAACGCTGTTCCTCGTCCAGAACAAGCAGCGTCAGGTTGGGCAGCTTTACATCGCTGGAAAGGATGCGGTGCGTGCCGATGAGAATGTCTATCTGCCCGGCCGCGGCAGCCTTGAGCACCTCTTTTTGCCTGGGTCGCGGCACAAAACGGCTGAGCAGGCCCACATTGACGGGAAAGCCGGCCAGGCGCGCGCGAAACGTCTGGTAATGCTGCTCGGCAAGTACCGTGGTGGGACACAGCAGGGCAACCTGCCGCCCTTCGGAAGCAGCACGAAAAGCCGCGCGCAGAGCCACCTCTGTCTTGCCGAAGCCCACGTCGCCGCACACAAGGCGATCCATGGGGCGCGGCCTGTCCATATCGTCCAGCACATCCTGAATGGCCTTGGCCTGATCGGGCGTTTCCTCAAAGCCGAAGGTGGCCTCAAACTCGTGGTACAGCTCGCCGGGGGGATCGTAGCGAAAGCCCTTGGTCACCTTGCGGTAGGCATACATTTCCACAAGATCGGCGGCAATTTTTTCAATGGCCTTGCGCGCTTTTTCCTTGCCGGCCACCCAGGCCGCCCCGCCCAGACGGTCAAGGGCAGGTTCCACGCCTTCAGTGCCCTTGAAACGCTGGATAAGCCCCAGCCTGTCGGCAGGCACATAGAGCTTGTCGCGCCCGGAATATTCCACCAGCAGAAAATCGTTGGCCGCGGCATTGAGATCAAGATGATGCAGACCGGCAAAGCGGCCGATGCCGTAGTCCCTGTGAACAAGCAGATCGCCGGGCCTGAGGTCGTCAAAGGTGTCCAGCCCCTTGAAAACGCGGGAAGAAATACGGGGCGTCTTTTCAGCCTTGGGGTAAAGGATGTCTTCGCCCAGCACCAGCACATCGTCCCACACAAGCTCGGCCCCGGAGCGGAACGGCGAAACCAGGGCAAACAGCCCCCGCTGATCGGGCGCATACCGCAAAGCGGGTATGATGCCGTCCTGTTCCGCAAGCTTCAGGAACTTTGCGCGGCTTCTGCCGGAAGAAAAACTCAGCACAACCTGCCGGCGGCTGCCTTTCCACTCCTTGAGTCCTGTGGCGAGATGCTGCCACGGGCGATCCTGCGCGCCGGGCAAGGGAAAAAGATCGGTAAAGGAATGCAGGGGGCGTTCGGGCAGGTCCAGCCCCCGCTCTTCCACACCCATAACCAGAGGCTCGGCGTACACGCGCTGAAAGGTATTCCAGGGGGCGGGCTGCGAACTTTTGCGCAGCGCCAGCGCGGCAG
>NZ_JBAIYR010000361.1:0-2348 GCF_036763145.1 Desulfovibrio sp. 1188_IL3213
GCAGGCACAGCAGCACAAGCAGAGGGGACAGCAAAGAAAAGCCCACCGCGCCCAGGGGCCAGTGCGGCAGCAACTGCACAAACCAGCCGCCCAGAAAGTATATGCCCAGTGAAAGCGCAATGGCCGCATACCAGGGTACGCCCAGTACGGCCAACCAGGGATAGGCCACAGCGGCCAGACCGTTGGCATCGATGCCGAGCAAGGTATTGTAGGCTGCCTGAGCGGAAAAGGCCGTTCCCTGTTCAAGGGTAAGAAAAAAAGAAAGGGGGCCGGACACCACCGGCAGCCCGGCGGCCACGCCCCCGGCAAAGGCTCCCCAGCGCCGGGTGATGAGCATGCAGATAAGCACGAGCAGAGGCGTCAGCGTGAGCTTGAAAAGAAGGATGCGGTCCACGGCGCTCTCCCTGAATGGTGGAACGGCGCCGTATCCGGCAAGATGCGCTACGGCGTGCAGCAGAAGCCATAACGCCATGCCTGCTGCAAGGCAAGAGCGTACATGGCGTGTCAAAGATCAGAGTTGCGGACGCTTGTATCCTCCCTCAACGCCTTTTGGCGAAAAGACGATCTGCCATAGCTGGAGATCACGGGCGCGAAAGGCCCCGGCGCAACTTGACAGATAATACAAAAACATGCGGCTCTGCGCTTCGCTGCACCGGAACTTGCCCTCCTCCCTGCCACGGATGAAATTTTCGGCCCAGCACATGAGGGTTCTGTCATAGTCCGCGCCAAAATTTTCCCAGTCCTCCATCACCATACGGCCTTCAGCACATTTCCCAACCAGGTGGATGCTGGGCAGCATGCCGTTTTTGAAAATGTATTTTTCAATCCAGGGGTCGACGCAACGACGCGCCTTGTTTCCGCCTATGGTGTGCAGCAAAAAAAGACCATCCTCTGCCAGAAGACGGCGGACGGTATCCATATAGACCGCATAGTTCTTGCGCCCCACATGTTCGAACATCCCCACAGAAACAATGCGGTCATACGTGCCGGAAAGGGTGCGATAATCCTGCAGCAGCCAGCGGGCATCCACCCCCCGGCCGTGCTCCCGCGCGTAGCTTGCCTGAGCTTTGGAAACCGTCACACCGGTGACCCGCACGCCGTATTCCCGCGCCATGTAGCGCCCAAGCCCGCCCCAGCCGCAGCCTATGTCCAAAACACTCATGCCCGGCTGCAAGCGTAGCTTGCGGCAAATCATGTCCATCTTCTGCCGCTGCGCTTCTTCCAGGTTTGCAGCGTTTTCCCAGTAGCCGCAACTATACTGCATGGCCGGGTCAAGCATGGCCTCAAAAACTTCATTGCCGAAGTCATAATGGTGCACAGCCACCATGCGTGCCCGTTCCGGACTTTGCAGATTGCGAAATGAGTAGGCAATAACCTCCAGCAGCACAGGCAGGGCAAAGCGAAAACGCTTTTCCAGACCGCCCCGCAAAATCCGATAAAAAAACTGATCAAGGGCCTTGCAGTCCCACCAGCCTTCCATATATGCCTCGCCCAGCCCCAGATTGGCGAAACGCAGAACACGGCTGTAAAGTTGATTGTTATGAACCTGAATATCCCACGGACGGGACCCGTCAATCTTCACATCTACGGAAGCCAGCATTTTTTTGATGTCCGATTCAAACATAACTGCTACTCCTGATCGATCTTGACGCAAAATTATGCGTAAGCCCTTACAGAAAGCAAATAATTTTGCTAGTTACGTAAGTCAGACCCCTCCATATAACCTCGCATGAGAATTATGCTACTGCTGTGCTTAAAAAAACACAACATAGCTGAGCGTGCCTGCGCACGGTAGGTCAAAATATCTTTCATGCTATCCTCTGCTATGCGTATACAACAAAAAACGCGGCGAACGCTCACGGCAGGGCCGGGCGTCCGCCGCGTCCGGATATCCGGCGGGCAAAACTGTCAGACAGCGTCTACAAAATTTTCGTGCGTGCGAGGTGGCGTGTCATGCGCAGCAGGTCTTCACCATAAAACCACCACGTCAGCCCCACCACACAGGCCAGAAAGCAATATTCGCCAAGACTGCCTGTGGAGCAGAGCTTGAGCGAAACCTTGTTCTTGCGCGAAAACGGCGTCAGCGGAACCCCGGAAGGCGTCAGCATGTCCAAAACCACATGACTCAAACCGCCAAAGCCCAGTCCCAGAAGCACATCACGCCCAATGGGGCCGAGTTCCGCAGCAGGCAAAACAAAGGCAGCCGCGCACAGGGCCAGCCACCAGCCGAACCAGTGGGTGGTTCCCCGGTGTACGGCATTGAATATTTTCTGCCTTCCCCGCCTGGTGGGGGCCAGGCCCGCCATGCGCTGGTCCAGCACATCGGGCAGCACGGCTCCGGCACAGGC
>NZ_JBAIYR010000362.1:0-2347 GCF_036763145.1 Desulfovibrio sp. 1188_IL3213
CGCCATTGCCGATGAGGTGGAAGCGAAACTCGTGGTGGACATGGCCCACATCGCGGGTCTTGTGGCCGCCGGCCTGCACCAAAGCCCGGTTCCGCACGCTCACATCACCACCACGACCACGCACAAAACCCTGCGCGGCCCCCGCGGCGGCATGATACTGTCCACTGAAGATATGGGCAAAACCCTGAACAGCCAGATATTCCCCGGCATTCAGGGCGGCCCGCTCATGCACGTCATCGCGGCCAAGGCCGTGGCTCTGGGCGAAGCCCTGCATCCCGCCTTCAAGCTGTACCAGCGGCAGGTTCTGGATAACGCCGCCACCCTGGCTTCATGCCTTATGGAAGCGGGCTATGACCTTGTTTCCGGCGGTACGGACAATCACCTGATGCTCATTGACCTGACCGGCAAGGATATCACCGGCAAGGACGCTGAAATCGCCCTGGACACGGCGGGCATCACGGTCAACAAGAACACGGTTCCTTTTGAGACGCGCTCGCCCTTTGTTACCTCCGGCATACGCCTGGGTACTGCCGCCCTTACCACGCGCGGCATGAAGCAGGACAACATGCGCACCGTGGCCCGGTTTATCATCACGGCGCTTGAAAAACGGGATAACGCTGCGGAACTTGAAAAAATTCGCAAAAACGTTGAAGAATTCGCCCATCAGTTCCCGCTGTTTGCCCATCTTGCCTGATCACCTTTAATGGGCTGCCCTTTCAAAGGTTTTCGGCCAGAGCGCTTTACTGCTGAACGGCTCTGACAGGGCTTCAGCTTGTGTGCAAAAAACATCCGGGCCTTGTGAAGCATCAGCTCTGCAAGGCCCGGGCGATTGAATTGGCCGGACGGTCCAACAATGCCTGAATGTCATTTCAGGTCAGACAGCCTTTGCTGCCACGCGGGATAAAGCCGTCAGGCGCCCGGCAGGGCGCACAGGCAGACAGTATCTGCAGCGACCCTGCGGCCCGGAGGCTATCGGCCTCTGGGCCGCCGTTGCGCAACGCGGGGTCTGTGGACCATTGGCCTGCGCAACATGCGGGATGCCGCAACAGATTCCGCGTGCCGTCCCGCCGAAAACCCCTTGTGCCGAAAGCGCGAACCGTTGGCTTGGCTTTTACGCTTCCACTATGTACACTAGCGAAAAATTTAACGGATATCCCATGCAAAGATTGCCCTGGCCCCAATACTTCATGAACATCACCTACCTTGTCAGCGGGCGCTCCACGTGCACCCGGCGGCGGGTAGGGGCTGTGGCCGTGAAGGACAAGCGCATTCTTGCCACCGGTTACAACGGCGCTCCCGCCGGGGTTCCCCATTGCCTTGAAGTGGGCTGCCTGCGCGAGCAGCTGGGCATCCCCTCCGGCCAGAGACACGAAATATGCCGGGGGCTGCATGCGGAGCAGAACGTTATCATTCAGGCGGCCGTACACGGCATAAATATCAGCGGAGCCGAACTGTACTGCACCACGCATCCCTGCGTGCAGTGCAGCAAAATGCTTATCAATTGTGGTATAAGGCGTATCTATTACGCCGAGCACTACCCTGACGAGCTTGCCGCCACCATGCTCGCTGAAGCCGGGGTTCAACTGGAAAGGCTGGACTTCACCCCGCCCGCCATAAGCCCCCAGCCGGAGTAGCCATGTCTGAACTGGATTACACTCCCTTTATGCGTGAAGCCATTGCGCTGGCGCAGCAAGGCCGCTGGAAGACCTGCCCCAACCCTATGGTAGGGGCTGTTCTTGTGCGCGATGGTCAGGTCGTCGCCAGAGGCTGGCACCACGCCTTCGGCAAGGCTCATGCCGAAGTGGACTGCCTCAATGACGCCGCCGCGCGCGGGGTCGACCCGGCGCAATGTACGCTGGTTGTCACCCTTGAGCCATGCTGCCATCAGGGCAAGACTCCCCCCTGCACCGATGCCGTGCGCCGGGCGGGCATAAAGAAAATTGTGGTGGGCCTGTCCGACCCCAATCCCGAAGCCTGCGGCGGCGCATGCCGTCTGCGCGAAGCCGGGCTGGAAGTCATTGAGGGCGTTTGCGCAGAAGAATGCCGTGATCTTGTAGCCGATTTTCTTGTCTGGCAGCAGGCACAGCGCCCCTACGTGATCCTTAAGATGGCCGCCACTCTGGATGGGCGCATAGCCACACGCAAAGGCGAATCGCAGTGGATCAGCTCAGAAGAATCCCGGCAGGAAGTGCAGCGCCTCAGGGCGGGCATAGGACGCTGCGGGGGCGCTGTGCTTGTGGGCGGCGGCACGTTCAGGACCGATGATCCGCGTCTTACCGTGCGGCCCCTGTCTGAGGGTGAAGCTCTCGGTCCGCAACCCCTGGCCTGCGTGCTTACTTCTCGCCTG
>NZ_JBAIYR010000363.1:0-2326 GCF_036763145.1 Desulfovibrio sp. 1188_IL3213
TGGCGATGCGGTTGCCTACGCCATATCCCAGCCCGCAGACGCTTCGGTCAATGAAATCACCATCCGGGCCACCGCCCAGGACTTCTAGCATTTGCATTGCCGTGACGCAAGCCAGCCGGGGCGGATTGTTTTTTGCCGTTTGCAGAAGGAAAGAATATGGTATAATTATATGGATTAGAGCATGGCCTAATGCTCTGGCCTGTTGCAGGTTAAAATAATCAGCCCCGGTGGTTTTGCCGCGCAAGCAGCAGTGCGTTTTCCGGGATGGATGCCATGAAAAAAAACTCACGCTGGGTTTACCTCGCTTCACTTTTTGGTATTTCAGCCCAGAAGTTTCTGCTTTGCCTGTTTGACCTGCTGGCCCTTCTGGGAACGGCCCTTGCCGTGTTTCTCGTCCGGGCGGCTTTTGGCGGCCTTGACCCCGTGCTGTATCACTGGGTTGCGCCCATGCTTTTGCTTGGCCCTGTACTTGGGGCCGGGCTGGGGCTTTACCAGACGGTGAGCCTTGCCCCGCACCGCGAGCTCAAGGCGTTGTTTCAGCTGACAAGCCTTTTGTACGCCATTATCCTGGCGGTTCTTTTTTTGTCCAAAACCGGCGATGCCTATTCGCGCATAGTGATTATGGGCAGCTGGGCGGCAACGCTCTTCAGCATGCCGCTCATGCGCAGCCTGTGCCGCCGCCTTTATGCGCGTCGACGCTGGTGGGGAAAACCCCTGGTTATTTTTGACCATTGCAGCGAAGGGCGTGAGTTGTGGCACTATCTCAAGCGCCATCCCGAAAGGGGGCTGAATCCGGTGTCCATCTGCGACCTGCCTGATGAGCCGGAGGAAATGCGCCGCCTGTTTGCCGAGGTTTCCGCTCGGCAACCCAGGGCTATGGCCCTGTTGCTGCAAAAGGTGGGCAAGGCGCAGGAGGTTGACGTTATTACCGAGGCCGGGCGGTTTTTCAGCAGCACCCTGGTGGTTCCGGCCTTTGGCGGCAATTTTCGTGTCCACTGGCTCACGCCGCGTGATCTGGGCAATGCCGTGGGGCTGCTGGTACGGCAGAACCTGCGCGACAAACGCCGTCTCTTTGTCAAAAGATGTCTTGATATCGGCCTGTGTCTTCTTGGCTCAGCCATTCTGCTGCCTCTTGGGGCCGTTCTTGCTCTTGTAATAAAACTGGACAGCCCCGGGCCGGTTTTTTACCGCCAGGCGCGCATCGGGCGGGGCGGCAAGGAGATTCGGATCTTCAAATTCCGCACTATGGTGTGCGATGCCGACAAGGTTCTCAAGAATATGCTGCGCCGCGATGCCTCCCTGCGCGCGGAATGGGCCTGCGACCGCAAGCTCAAATGCGATCCGCGCATTACCCGCACTGGCCGTCTGCTGCGCAAGCTCAGCCTTGACGAGCTGCCGCAGCTCATCAACGTGGTCGCGGGCGACATGAGCCTTGTGGGGCCACGCCCCATTGTCGGGGACGAAGTGGAAAAGTACGGCCCGGTATTTGACGAATACTGCATGGTCCGGCCCGGCATTACGGGATTGTGGCAGGTTTCCGGCCGCAACAATACCACCTATGAGGAGCGCGTGAATTTTGACCAGTACTACATCAATAACTGGTCCGTATGGATGGACTTGTGGATTCTGTGCAAAACCGTGCCGGTGGTCACTCTGGGGCATGGAGCGTACTGATGGGTGAGCGCGGCAACAGGCTGAACCGTTTTCTCGACCGTTGGGCGGGCATTCCGCTGACTTTTTGCACGGCGGGTCTGCGTGCCGCAGCCGGAACAGCATCGCTGAATATGCCGCCGGAGCCGCAGCGGGTGGGCTTTATCTGCCTTGGCGCCATTGGCGATCTGCTGCTTTTTTCATCCCTGATTGCGGCCTTGCGCCGGCGTCTGCCCCATGCGCGCTTTTACCTGCTGACCAGCAGGGGAAATGCCGCCACGGCTTCCCTGATTCCGGGTATTGATGAAAGCGCCTCGTTCGGCGTGCGCCAGATTTCGTCCATGCTGGACTGGCTGCGCGGAAAAAAGCTGGATGTGCTTTTTGACAGCAGCCAGTGGCCCCGGCTTGGGGCCGTGCTGAGCAATCTGTCGGGAGCGCCCTGCACCGTGGGGTTTGATACTCCCGGGCAGTGCCGGGCCTGCGGCTACTCATACAGGGTGCCGCACTGCGCGGACAGGCACGAGGTGGAAAACTTTCTGGCCCTGGGCACCAGCAGACCCAGAGCACATGCCCCATGGTGCTCATGCGCACGTCCTTGCCCTCGGGAAGGCGAGACAGTAACTGTGATAGCTGGGCCATTAACAAAGTCCTTTATGGCGGTACGGGCATGATATAT
>NZ_JBAIYR010000364.1:0-2323 GCF_036763145.1 Desulfovibrio sp. 1188_IL3213
CGCCCCGGTCCGGGCCGTCAGCAGTGTGCGGGGCGTCCGCATCGGGCGCGCTGGTCTGGCTCAGGGCCAGCATTTCGCGCGCAAGGGCTTCAAACTCAGCGTTGCTGCTCATGGCGGTGCAAAAGGTAGTCGTGCTGGAAGGCGTCAATCTGTCCGTCCAGAACCGCGTCCACGTCTCCTACCTCGGTTCCTGTGCGGTGGTCCTTGACCAGACGGTAAGGCTGAAGGGTGTAGGTGCGTATCTGGCTGCCGAAGGCTATGGCGTCTTTGCCGGCATATTGGGCCTGACGCGCGGCTTCGCGTTTTTCAAGCTCCATATTATAGAGGCGGGCGCGCAAAACGCGCAGGGCCGTTTCCTTATTGTGGTGCTGCGACTTTTCGTTCTGGCACTGGGCCGAAATGCCCGTGGGAATATGGGTTATGCGCACGGCGGAGCTTGTGGTGTTGACGCTCTGGCCGCCGGGGCCGCTGGAGCGAAAAATGTCTACCCGCAGATCAGCTTCCTTGAGGTCAAGTTCAATATCGTCGCCCGCATCGGGGATGACATCCACCGAGGCAAAAGATGTGTGCCTGCGGCCGGAAGAATCGAAGGGCGAAATGCGGATAAGGCGGTGGATGCCACGCTCGCTTTTCAGAAAGCCGAAAGCGTGCGGTCCGCCCACGCGCAGGGTGACGCTTTTGATGCCGGCTTCGTCGCCGGGCAGAAAGTCCAGTTCCTCAACCTTGTAGCCGTGATCCGCGGCCCACCGGGTATACATGCGCAGCAGCATTTCGGCCCAGTCCTGAGACTCGGTGCCGCCCGCGCCGGGGTGGATTTCGAGTATGGCATCCTGGCTGTCCTCTTCTGCGGAAAGCAGCATCACAAGTTCCGTTTCGTCCAACAGGGCGGCCAGATCTTTCTGCTGCTGCGCCAGGGATTCCAGCGCTTCGGGGTCTTCGCTTTCCGCAGCCAGAGCCAGCCATTCATTCATGTCGTCATGGCAGGTTTTGAGCCTGTTCAGGCGGGCCACCTCGTCTTCAAGGCGGCGTTTTTCCTGAAGCAGGGGCGTGAGGGCTTCGGGTTTGTCCCATGCGCCGGGACGTGAAATTTCTGTTTCAATGGCCTGCAACCTTTTTTCGCTGGCCGCCACGTCAAAGACGCCCCCAGAGGGAGGCAAAACGTTGGGCAAGGGGAGGGCAGGCGGCGCGAAGGTCGGTAAGTTGCAACATGGCGATCTGTGGGTTGAAGGTGAACCGGCTTTGGGCCGGAAATGCCGGTATTCGGCTGTATAGTATATAACAGTCTGAAAAGATACGTGATCTGCGTCAGGCGCGGGTGCGGCGGCCAATACCGCCACCGGGACCCCATAAAATCAGGCCGGTCAGCAAGACTGCGGCCACAGGCAGGGGCCAGGGCCACAGGCGATGGAACAGGCTTGATTCGCTTTCCAGGGCGGCCTTGCCCCAGATGGCCTGTTCCCTGAACTGCTCACCGCGCACAACCAGACGGCCCCGGCTGTCTACCACGACGGAGATGCCGGTATTGGTGCCGCGCAGAATCCAGCGGTTTTGTTCAAGAGCACGCAGAACCGTAAGGTAAAGATGCTGCCGCGCTGCGGGAGTGGCGCCGAACCAGCCGTCGTTGCTGATGTCTACCAGAATGTTGGCTCCATCCTGCACGCGGGCTTGGGCCAGCCAGGGAAATATACCTTCATAGCAAATGAGCATGCCCAGGGCAAGGTTGTCATAGCGCAGAGGGGCGATGGCCGTGCCGGTTTCATACACGCCCACGCCTTGCAGCAGCGCCTCAAGAAAGCCCCAGTTGAGCCATTCCGGCAGGTACTCCCCAAAGGGAACCAGATGTTCCTTGTCGTAGTGGGCGGTCACCGCGCCTGCGGGCGGCGTGAGCAGAAAGGCGCGGTTAAAGACGTCCGGTTCCTTTCTGTCCGGCCTACGCTCCACGCCGGGCGCGCCCACGAGCAGGGGACAGCCCGTGATCGCAGGCAGTTGCCGCACCCTGGGGGAGTGCAGATTATTGGTCTCGAAAAAGAACGGCAGGGCCGTTTCCGGCCAGATGATCAGGGGCTTCTCTTCCGGCTTCTGCGCCAGCGCGTCGTAGGTGAGCTTCAGGTACAGATCAACGGTCTGCCGCTGGAAGGCGGGCAGCCATTTCTGGTTCTGATCCACATTGCCTTCCACAAACAGGGCCAGCACGCTTTGTGGGCCGCCGGGTTCGCTGTCAAGCGGCTGACGGTGCATGCGCAGCGCGCCGTAGCCGAGCAGCAGGGCAACCATGAGTACGCCTGACGCCAGACACACGGGGCGGTACGACATGCGGCGGGTA
>NZ_JBAIYR010000365.1:0-2322 GCF_036763145.1 Desulfovibrio sp. 1188_IL3213
CAGCTTCGGCGGTCGCACGCTTCGCGTCAACGAAGCCAAACCCAGGGCTCCTCGCCAGCCCCGCTACTAGGGTTCAGCAACAACATAACGCCCCTTGATTTTTGGGGCGTTTTTTGTTCGTTGCGCTTTTAACTCCGCACAGGCACTGCGCCTTGGGGCGTAACAACGGCGGTGCGGCACGGTTTATTTGACTGCGGCGGGCAGGCAACTCCCTGAACGGTGTGCCCCTTCACGGGTTTAGCCAGCCCGCTCCATATGAGCGCAGGCAGCCTGGGTTATCTGCGCTTACGCTTTATGGGCCTGATGCGCCGTGAGGGCGCGCCTCCGCACAACCCACCCTTTGCCGTATTTTCTTTCGGCCTTTTCCACCTTGCTCTCCCGCTTGCCTCTCCCGAAGCAGGCTAACTTTGCGAATGCATGTTCTCAAGGTTTAAAACACATCCGTTGCGGTGCTTCGCAGGGCAGATAAGCTGTGCGAATAAAATAGAGCAGATAAAACAGCGCAGTTGAGACATCTCTGCTCAGCAGAGCGTGAGCCTTCCCGGCGAGCACCTGCTCTCGCAGCCGTCAGAACAATTTCAGCGAGACTCTGCCTGGCTGCCTGTGCGCTTTTGCCGCAAAGGGGGGCCAGTCCCTTTGCGACCGGCTTCTTTGCGCAGCCATTTGGAACGGCCCTTTTGGTCAGCCCGGGCGGGCCTCCTGTGCTGTGATGCAGCGTAGCCCCGTGCAAGGAACTTGCCGGGAAAAATATTTTGCGGCGCGGGCGGCTCTTGCCGACCATTTCTTTGTGTGGTCAGCCTTGCCGAGCGCTGTAATTTTTGCAATGATGACCATGACGCTTCTGCCGGATAAACAGACCACTATCCACAACTTGCCCGGCGCAACAATCCTTGAGGAGGCAGCATGCTCAACCCCAACCAATGTGTGCTTTACAGCGGCGGCGCCGCCGGTACTGAACAGTTTTTCGGCGCTCTGGCTGAAAGCTGGGGCATGGAGGAAGTGAATTACAGTTTTGAGGGGCATCAGATGGAGCGCACCCGTGGCGTGCGCGTTCTTACCTCTGAAGAGCTGGCCCTTAAAGATGTGAGCCTTACCTACGTGTCGCGCCTCATGAATCGCGAGTACACGCGCGCCCCCCTGTTTCGCAAGGTGTTGCAGTCCATTTGCTGGCAGGTCAGCAGCGGCGACCAGATTATCGTGATCGGAGCCATCCAGCCCGACGGCACTGTCAAGGGCGGAACTGGCTGGGGAGCGGAATTTGCCAAGATTTGCAACAAGCCCCTGCTGGTTTTCGATCAGGCCAAGAACGCCTGGTTTGATTGGCGCAAAGATAAATGGGTGCAGGTTGAAAACCCCGCCATTGAGCAGGCCCATTTTGCCGCAACGGGTACGCGCTTTCTTGAAGACAACGGCCGCGTCGCCATCCAGAATCTGTTTGCCCGTTCGTTTACGCGCTGATAGTTCGGCTTTTTCTCCCGGCCCGGCAAGTTGTCCGGGCCGGGGTTCCGGCCTGTGCCGTGCCTCAGGGGACGGCCGTTTGCCGTGTGCTGTTGGCTGCGGCATCTTCTTTTTCTATTCGGAGAATCCATGAGTCATCAATTCAGCCCAGAGGAACAGGCCGTTTTGCGCATAGTGCAGGCCAACCTGCCCGACAGCCTGACACCCTATGCCGACCTGGGGGAGCAGGCGGGCATGACAGAAGCCCAGGTGCTTGACCTGCTTGGCCGCCTCAAGGCGTCGGGGGCCATCCGGCGTTTCGGCGCGAGCATCAAGCATCAGAAAACCGGGTGGACCCACAACGCTATGGTCGCGTGGAAGGTCACGCCCGACCAGGTGGACGACTGCGGCCGCAAGGCGGCAGAGCACAGCCATATTTCGCACGTCTATTACCGCCCAAGTTCCGCCCCTGACTGGCCCTATGAGATGTACACCATGATTCATGGCCGCAGCGAGGCCGAGTGCCTTGGCGTGGTGGAGGATGTCAGGCGTGCCACTTCCCTGAAAGAGCACGCCATCCTGCGCAGCCTCAAGGAACTGAAAAAAACTTCCATGACGTATTTTACCTAGAGCAGGTTAACTTTGAGAATGTACATTCTCAAAGTTTAAGCCACGCTCGCTTCGCTGCTTAACCGCGCAAGTAAATAGCTCTGCTGGCTTCGCGGCAGTCGTTGGCGAGCCTGCGAGCCTTACGAATGGCGACAGTGGTTGTGTGGAAACAAACCGCTCGTTACACATGCTGTCTGCAAGCGTAGTTTCCTGCGTTACAACTCCTGAAGCATCCGTAACTTCCTTTGTCGTAACGGCTGAAGCTGCGCTTGCATC
>NZ_JBAIYR010000366.1:0-2279 GCF_036763145.1 Desulfovibrio sp. 1188_IL3213
CACGGCGACGGACACGGCACGGGCCTGGGTTTTCCCACGGCCAATCTGGCCCGCCCGGAAGTGGTCATCCCCAGAATCGGGGTTTACGCCACCCTTGCCACTCCTGCCGACAGCGGCAAAACCCGGCCCGCAGTGACCTGCATAGGCTGCAAACCCACCTTCGGGCAGAACGAGCTGAGCGTGGAAACTTTTTTGCTTGAGGGCGGCGACGACCTTTATGGCCGGACGCTGCGGCTGGACTTTGTGGAGCACCTGCGCGGCGAAAAGCGCTTTGATTCCGTGGATGCTCTCAAGCAGCAGATCGCTGCGGATGTGGAGCAGGCGCGACGCATACTGGCGGCCTTTGTTCGGCAGTAGGGGCAAGACTGCCGGAACAGCTTGCAGAGCGGTTGCCGTCTGGATCGCTCCGGATGGATTTTTTACTGCGCGGCGGCGGACGGACTCGCCCCGTGCCGGAGCATGAATTGTACCGCTGCTGCGCACAAGTCAACGATGAAAAGGCCGGTCCTTATGATGGACCGGCCTTTTCTGTTTTGTGTCCGGCCGCTGTTGTTACGGCCGCGTCGCAATTTCAGTCAGGGCAGCCGCAAAACGAGACTGCCTGACGGGAAATTACAGAGGTGTTTTTTTGGATTGCACGGAAATTACCTCAGAAAAATGCTTGAGGGATGTTTTCCACAGGTCGAAGATTTCTTCCAGATTTTTTTGGGTCATGCCGTAACGCATAAAGACGTCCATTTCCAGGGCCAGGTCCCGATCCTGATCAAGGTAGGCTCTGGTGTATACCTTTTGGGCATTCCATTTGTTGATTTCTTCCATAGAAAAGTCTTTGGCTTTCCATATGCCCAAGAATTGCAGGGTGCTGCAGCTCTTGCCGTCGGTACATCCTGAAAACCATATGGCGTACTTGGTGCCGTCTATACGCCCCTGAATGATGGGCGTTCCCTTGGATGAGGCACTTAGTTCGGCGCTGCCGAAACCTTTGGCGACTTCAAGTATTTTTTCATGGTCCGAAGCTGTAATGATATCGCTGTTAGCCATGGCCCCGGCGGCAAAGGCGCAGGTCATCCACAGGCTCAGCGCGAGCGTTAAAAGTTTTTTCACTTGTTTCTCCTGATAGTATACTGCGTTATTCCGGCATCAGCGCCGGAACGAAAGGCGCGAAGGGCATCGTGGCCCCGCTTTTTTCGCGAAGCTTTCTTTACCATTATACAGCGCATTTCGCCTTTGTAAACGCTTTTGATTCTCTCTATTAATATCGGGCAATAAATGATAATATATTATATATAAAAAACTATAAAAGTATGTTTTAGCGGAAACCAGCCCGCGTGCCGGGTGGTCTTTGTCCGCGCTTTGCCGTATGATCAGACGATGATACGCGCTGATCTGCATAATCACACTTTGGCCGCCCACGGCCAAGACACCGTGGGCGACATGTATGAGGCAGCCAGGAAACGTCATGTGGACTGGTACGGGTTTTCGGAGCACTCCCCCCTGCCGCCGGGCTATTCCTGCCCCCTGTACAAGGGGGACCTCAACGTGACCTTTCCCGCCTATGTGGAAGCGGTGCTGGCGCTCAAGGACAGCGCAGCCCCCGGCGGCCCCCAGGTGCTGCTCGGCATGGAGCTGGACTGGCTGCCCGTGAATATGGGGTGGATGGAAGATCTGCTGGGCCGATATCCCTTTGACTATGTTATCGGTGGCCTACACTTTGTTCACGATGTACCCATTGGCTCCCCGCGCAGTTGGGGCGAGGAACTGACCCTGCCGGAACGCTTTGCCCGCTATGAGGCCTATTATGGCGAAATGGCCCGGCTGGCGGCCGGGGGCCTTGTGGACGTGGTGGCCCACCCGGACTTTATCAAGGTCTGCTGTTACGAAGATTTTCAGACGTGGCTGCGGCAGCCGGGCAGTCTGGATATTGTGGCGTACGCCCTTGAAGCCATGCGGGATCAGGACGTGGCTATGGAAGTTTCCTCCGCGGGCCTGCGCAAGGCGTTTCGCGAGCCGTACCCCGGCCCGGTCATTATGGGGCTTGCGGCTGATCTGGGGCTGGATATCAGTTTTGGTTCCGATGCCCATGCGGCGGCTGAAACCGTATCACACTTCGATGATCTGGCGCGCTACGCCCGTTCGTTCGGCTTCAGACGCAACCGCATCGCCGTGGGGAGAGAGCGGCGCAAGCTTGAATTCTAGCTGTAGAGCAATTTCACTTTGAAATTGCTCTGGCGGCTGCGTGGCCGTCGCCCGCCGCGGGCTGACCCGGTCTGTTGCCTGCT
>NZ_JBAIYR010000367.1:0-2303 GCF_036763145.1 Desulfovibrio sp. 1188_IL3213
CGCCCATGCCCTGGCCGCCGCTGATATTGGAGTACATGAGCCTGCCCACGCTCATGGCGCAAGCGCCCTGTCCGGGGAGGCCGATGCGGTAGGCATCAAGGCTGTCCAGCTCGTCAACGACTTCAGGCCCCACGTGCAGGCGCAACTTGCCGTTGTCTGTGTCCCACGCCCGCGGGCTGACAGCGGTTTCGCTTTCCTGCCAGCCGCCGGACGAAAGGCATTTGCCGTCCGAAGCTCTTTGCAGGGTGAATGAAGGAGAAAGGGTTTCGCCCGCCCCCTCGATTTCAATAATGCCGTAGCCGGGGCCGCGTTCCGGATCCACTGCAATGCTGGCTCGCATAGATTATCCCTTGAAAACCTGCAAAATGTCGCGCAGGCGGTTGTTTTGTTCCGGGTTCAGAGTCTGCTGGCCGTCAAAGTCCACATTGGCCGTGATGCTGTAGGCCAGGGCGCGCAGCCAGTCAGTATACCAGAGGCGGTCGTAGGGCGCTTCCTGTTCGCCTATGCGCGGTTCGCCGGTGATGGGCGGCGGCGGGTCAAACAGGCTGACGCTCTTGCCGCCAAAAAGGACGGTGCGCTGGCTTTGGTCCTTGAAGCGCGGGTCAAAGCCAAGCCAGTCAATAAAGGCGTTGATGGCGTCCGCAGCCAGACTCACCTGCTTCCAGACCAGACGTTCGCGGGCTATGTTGCTGTAGGACGTGCCCCGGCGCAACTGCTCTTCAAGGTTTTCTCGCAGGCGGCAGCGTGTGGCGGCCAGGATGATCTCATGGCACAACTGGTCCAGTTCCAGGGCCGGAAGGCCAAGCTCGTTGCGGGCCTCGCCAGAGGCGGACAGGTCGCGCAGGCGGCTTATCCAGTGCTCCATAACAAGCGCGGTGAAAACCCCGGCCATGTCCCTGGCCTGGTCCTGTTCGCTTGGCGCCGGTACGGGCGTGCTTTCGGTGCTGTCGCCAAAAATGTCACCCAGGATATCGTCAGCCGAAACGCGGGTTCCCACCACCTGGACGCTTGCCGGGGACTGGCCCTGTTCGGGCATCTGCCGGGCGTTGAGACACAGTTCATAAAGGTCGTAATCGCGAACCTGCAAGCGGCGCAAAAAGTCGCCGAAAAGCTGTTTTTCCGCAACCTTGGCGAGCAATGTGACAAGAGTGCGCGAAAGCTGCTCTTTCTGGCGGCGCAGTTCTTCGCGGTCATCCGTGCGGTAAAACGGGGCAAGGCGCGCCACAAGCTGCTCTTTTTTCTCATCAAGACTAACGTTGATCTGCTCCCGTTTCAGCTCGGGATTGCACAGGGGGCGCAGGCTGTCGCGCAACAGGCTTACGCCGCCGTCGTTGAGGGTCATGGCAGCCTGCCAGACCTTTTCCGGGCCTGCCACATGGCGCTGCACCAGCGGGGACTGCAGAAAAGCCTGGCGCACTTCTTCCACAAAAGCGGTCTGGTCCTGACGGATGCCGGTTTCGCGCCCGCCCGCGTAGTCAAATATGGCTTCGCAGGTGAAATTGGGGTTGCGCAAAAGAAAAACATTGTTGAACGGGTGGATGCCGTCCCAGTTTTCCGGCCAGTCATGCACCTGCCCGAAGAATTTTACCAGCGAAGACTCCAGCCGGGTTGTCCAGCGCGTTTCCACAGAGGGGGAGCCTTTCTTTTTTTCAAACTCCATGTCCATCTTGGTGAGCACAAAAAAGAGGGCCGGATTTTTGCCCGCGCGGCTGGAAGGTTTTTCGCCGTGGGTGGAGCATATCCACTCGTACACGGCGTGGGGCAGGTCGTGCACCTCCTGCGGGCCGGGCGCAATGCACAGGAGCATGCTGGTCAGTTCTTTTTCTTCGCGGTAGCGCTCAAAAAGATAGGCCACCTTGCCGCGCAGGAAAAGTTCCTTGAGCATGTCTTCCTTGCTGGCAAGGGCTTCGCGCAGATTGGTGAACTTGTAGCGTGAGCGGTAGCCGGGAAAGTCCAGCAGGTCGGTGTGGTCAAAAAAATCATCGGGCTTTTCACGCATGAAGATGGTGATCTCGGCCGTGAGCGCCGTAACCACAGCCCTTGGCAGGTCCACCGTGCGGCCGTTGGGCGCAAGAATGGGCAGAACGTCATCCGCACCCTGCCTGAGTCCGCGCAGGCGCTCCACATCAATGATGCTTTGCTCACGCGGAATAAGGGCCTCAAGGGGGCAGTTGACCTCGGCCGCATCGCCGAGATCGCGCAGAGCGTTGCACAGTTGCAGATACACGGACTGAAACTCTTCCACCTCATCCCATATGAGACCAAAGAGGCGGGCGCGGCCCGCGGTGTCCAGCCGGGGGGCC
>NZ_JBAIYR010000368.1:0-2300 GCF_036763145.1 Desulfovibrio sp. 1188_IL3213
ACGCCTCGATCCTGCCGGGCCTGCGTGGCGCGGCCCCCATACAGCGCGCCGTTATGGAAGGATGGCAGCCCGGAGCCAGGGCGGGCATCTCCATAATGCGCATCGGCAGCCGACTTGATGCCGGGCCTGTTTATGCCGTGGACGACACTCTTATCGGCGAACATACCTCGGGCAGCCTGCATGACGCTCTGGCGCAGATGGGGGCGGAACTGCTGGTCACCGTTCTGGACGATCTCATGGAAGGCAGGGCAGTGGCCGTGGAGCAGGATGAACGTCTTGCCACTCACGCGGCCAAGCTGGGCAAGCGCGACGGCTATGTGGACTGGACGCGCACTGCGGCCGAAGTGCATGCACAGATACGCGGTGTTACGCCCAAACCCGGCGCGCGAACGGTGCTGCATCTTGATACGGCAGCGGATTTTGCCGCCCAGGCCATGCCGCTCATTGTTTCACCCGGAACAATCGGTGTGCCGGTGGCTGGCACTGCGCCGGGCAGCATACGGCACGACGGGCAGGGCATGAGCATTGCCTGCGGCGACTGCTGGTATGTGCTCGGCATGGTGCGTCCCGAGGGCCGCAAGGACATGCCCGCGCGTGACCTGCTTAACGGCAGTCTCAAGAATCTTCCTCAGGGCGTATGCGGCATGGCGCGGTCACCGGAAGAGCCACTGTAGCGGCTGTTGTCAGCATATTTTATTGTTGAAATTTTTTGTGGGAGGGACCTTTGTGCAGCAGGGTCCCTCCCCACCCGCCTACCTCCAAAAATCTTTATTCTTGTCTTGTCTGTGACAGGGGTACTCCTGATCTGAGGCGGGGGAGACCAGGGTCGCGCCTTCCGGTCACAGCATTGCCTCAAAGTTGACCTGCCCCAGTGAGGCTCATTTGGGCCTCTTTTTTTTCTTTTTCGTATACTGGGAAGCATAAAGGCCCTTTGTTGCGTATGGCCCGCGTGAGGCGTAAAAAAAGCCATAGGCCCGTTTTTAGAGCCTTTTCACTTTGAAGCTGCTCTGGCGGCTG
This sequence comes from Desulfovibrio sp. 1188_IL3213, assembly GCF_036763145.1. Taxonomy (NCBI): domain Bacteria; kingdom Pseudomonadati; phylum Thermodesulfobacteriota; class Desulfovibrionia; order Desulfovibrionales; family Desulfovibrionaceae; genus Desulfovibrio; species Desulfovibrio sp. 1188_IL3213. The sequence goes on from NZ_JBAIYR010000368.1 coordinate 1,018, forward strand.
CGTGAGCAGGTATCGCGGCGGAGGCGTAAGCGCAGCTTCAGCCGTTACGACAAAGGAAGTTACGGATGCTTCAGAAATCGTAACGCAGGAAACTACGCTTGCAGGCAGCATGTGTAACGATCGGCCTGTTTCCACACAATCGCTGTCGCCATTCGTAAGGCTCGCCAGGCTCGCCAACGACTGCCGCGAAGACAGCAGAGCTATTTATTTGCGCTGCTAAGCGCCGAAGCGAGCGTGGCTTAAACTTTGAGAATGTTCATCCTCAAAATTAATCTGCTCTATAAGTTTGGGCCTTTTTGCAGTCGTTTTATGCACGTGTACACCCCGAGGTTTCATGAAACTGCGTAAATCTCCCTTTTCGCTGCCGCCCGAGCAATATGGAGGCGCGCGCAAGCGCATCTTTATCGGACTTATGCTGGCATCCTGTCTGGTGGTCTGCCTTGGCCTGACAGTTTTTCTCATCCTGCCGTGGTCAGACATGCTGGACGGCATGGTCTGGCTTGAGCGCCTCAGTATCACCGTGGGGCTTGTGAGCATAGGGGCGCTCATGTGGCTGTGCCTTATGCTTGTGTTTCACATCTATACCGGCAAGGCCCTGCCTGGGGCGCGCAGTGTGCGCCATGTCACCATCCGCCTGTTTTTTCCGCTTATGGAACTGCTGGCAAAATTTGTGGGCATTGAACGCGGCAAGGTGCGGCGCAGTTTTATCAAGGTCAACAACGAACTGGTGCTTTCCTGCCGCAGGGCGGTGAAGCCAAGTGAACTGCTTTTGCTGCTGCCCCATTGTGTGCAACGTTCTTTATGTCCGCACCGCCTTGTACACAATGCCGACCTGTGCCGCCGATGCGGGCAGTGTCCCGTGGGGGACCTGCTGCACCTGCGCGACAGGTATGGCATACGCCTCGCCATTGCCACAGGGGGAACCATTGCACGGCGCATCGTGGTGCAGACCAGGCCGCGCTGCATCATTGCTGTGGCCTGCGAGCGCGATCTTACCTCGGGCATACAGGACAGCTATCCCTTGCCGGTCTTTGGCGTGCTGAACATGCGCCCCAACGGACCTTGCCTTGACACGCTTGTGCCTCTGGCGGCCCTTGAAGACGCGGTGCGCCTGTTTCTTGGTCTTGGCGATGCCGGGGCGTGCGGACAGGCAGGCTCCGGCATCGCGCCCGCCACTGTGACGATACCCGATGGAGAGGGCAGAGCATGAGCAGAAACATATCATTGCGCAAACTGCCCTGTAACGGCCGTACGGCTGCCTTGCGGGCGCTGTTGCTGGTTGA
>NZ_JBAIYR010000369.1:0-2298 GCF_036763145.1 Desulfovibrio sp. 1188_IL3213
CTGTCCTTCGCCCAGGCCAGCAGATCCTGCACCTGCTCCACACGCCGGGGGCGGGCGGCGGCCAGGGGGCTGCCCGTTTTCAGGCTGGCGTCGGAAGCATAAACATGAAGTTCTTCCGCCGTGACAAGCAGGTCTTCACCCAGCGTCCGGCGCAGAAAATCCATGTCCGCAGGCTCAAGCCTGTCCGCATAGGGCTGTGCATCGACACTGTGGGGCAAAGGGTTCAGAAGTGACGCTTGCGTCATGAGGACCGCTCCCGGCGAGATAAAATATGTAGCCGCACATGAGCCGCGCCGCCACATCTGCTCGGGTCTGTTTGCTTCATATCCGCCCCCGTCGGGACAAGCAAGGGCCGGATGTGACACGCGCCCGAGCGACTGGTGCGGCAGTTACGGCAGTTGCGACAGGTGCAAACGGGGCGCGTCAACAGCCCCTGCAAGCGCGCAACGCAATGCGACGGCAAAAAACAGCTGCCATGACAGCATCACGGCAGCGTTTTGTCATACTTCCAGGCTCAGGCCCACAGGGCAGTGGTCCGAACCGTACACATCGTTTTCTATCCATGCATCGCGGATGGCGGGCGCCAGCTCTTGCGACACGAAGAAATAATCAATACGCCATCCCACATTCTTGGCCCGCGCGCGAGTCTTGTATGACCACCACGAGTAGTTGTCCGGCGCATCGCCATGCACATGGCGGAAGGTATCCACATAGCCCATAGCCGTGAAGCGGTCGAGAAAGGCGCGCTCTTCGGGCAGAAAGCCCGTGCATTTTTCATTCTGCTTGGGCCGGGCCAGGTCAATGGGCCTGTGGGCTATGTTGAAATCGCCGCAGACAACAATGGGCTTGCTTTTGCGGCATTCTTCGGCATAGGCCAAAAAAGCCTCGAAATATGCCATTTTATAGGGTACGCGCTTGAACTTGCCTGTAGGCTTGCCGTTTTCATCCAGTTCTTCGGCTCCGCCGTTGGGGAAGTAGCCGTTGAAAAAATGAAACTCTGGATATTCCAGATGCAGCAGACGGCCCTCACCCTGAAATTCCGGCTGCGGCAGCTCAGCGCTCCAGGAAAGGAAAGGCAGACGGCTGAATACGGCCACGCCGGAATAGCCTTTTTTGACTGTGCTTGACGCCCAGCGGCTTTCCCAGCCCGCAGGCTCACGCACGTCTTCACCCAGTTGTTCCGGGTGCGCCTTGGTTTCCTGCAAGGCCACCACCTGGGCATCACTTTGCGCAAACCAGTCCCAATCAGCCTTGGTAGAAACAGCCCTCAGCCCGTTGACATTCCAGGATACGAGTTTGAACAGCATAAAACCTCCGCCGCAGAGCATAGCCTTGCGCGCCCCGCCCCGCAAGAGCTGCCGTCAGTGACGCCCACCGGCGAAGATTGCGCAAACGCGCATTTTATTGTAATAACAGGGGCGGGTCACATTTATGCCGTGCCGGACTTTCCGGCGCGTAAGCCCACGAAATTTTAGGAGTCGCTTCATGGACATCTTGCCCATTCGCCGTGCCATTCTGAGCGTTACGGACAAAAGCGGCCTTGTGGATTTTGCCACCTTTCTGACTGCCCGCGGGGTGGAGCTTGTCTCTACCGGCGGCACGCAGAAGGCGCTGGAGGCGGCGGGCCTGCCCGTCACCGCAGTGAGCACGGTCACCGGCTTTCCCGAGATTCTCGGGGGCCGGGTAAAAACCCTGCACCCCAAGATCCATGCCGGTATCCTGGCAAACAAGGACGAAGAATCCCACATGCTGACCCTGTCTGAAAAAGGCATACGCCCCTTTGACATGGTTTGCGTCAACCTCTACGACTTTGCGGGAGCGGTGGAGCGCAAGCTCTCCCTTGAAGAAGCCGTGGAGGAAATCGACATCGGCGGCCCCTGTATGCTGCGCGCCGCTGCTAAAAACTTTCACAGCATTCTTGTGCTGCCTTCTCCCCAATGGTACCCCACCGCCATGGATGAAATGCGCAGCCACGACAATGCCGTGAGTCTGGAATTCCGCCAACTCATGGCCTCAAGGGCTTTTGAGGCCACCTCGCGCTACGACGCCCTCATCACGTCCTATCTGCGCCCGTAACCGACATCAGGCAGGGCGGCCCCAAGCCGCCCTGCTCTTTTCAGAAGTGGCCCCCCTTGACGGCCGCAACGAACAGCGCGCCGCTGCGCCAGGAGCACACCATTCCAAAACCAGAAGGCCATCTGCAAGGGCTGAAACCCAGCCAGCTTGCCGCCCTCAACCGCCTGTTCAACCGCCGTTTTCCGGCGGAAGACGTGTACACGGTGGAGCAGGCGCGCGAAC
>NZ_JBAIYR010000370.1:0-2295 GCF_036763145.1 Desulfovibrio sp. 1188_IL3213
GGACAGCGCCGAAGAGGCCCTGGACGTTATCGCCGCGCTTTTGCGCCACAAAGAGGCTGACTGGGAAATGCTGCCTGCCGAGCCGCAGGAAGGCATACGCCGCATGGGGCTGGCCCTGGCCCGCAAAAAACCCTGAAACGGCGCGTAAAAGTCTTTCCACGGGGTGCGCCGCTCTTGCGCCACCGGACCGAAAAACAGGCAGCCAGGCGGGCCGAAACGAAAAACATTGCTGCCGAATTTTCCGGCAATATCTCAAAACAGCAGGGGCCGCCCGGCGCACGATACTGGCGCGGGCGGCCCCTGCGGCATCAACCTAGAGCAGATTAACTTTGAGAATATACATTCTCAAAGTTTAAGCCACGCTCACTTCGGCGTTTAACCGCGCAGATAAACTGCGCTTACGCCTCGTAGCGAGGCGTCTGCTCACGCAGCCGCCAGAGCAATTTCAAAGTGAAATTGCTCTAGAGCAGATTAACTTTGAGAATATACACTCTCAAAGTTTAAGCCACGCTCGCTTCGATGCTTAACCGCGCAGATAAACTGCGCTTACGCCTTCACTGCGGGCGCCTGCTCCGCAGCCCCAAGCATTTCACGATGGCATGCCCCAGGCGGCAAGCTGTCCGCGTCAGGGCAGGTCGCGGCTTTCCAAGTTGCCGGCAGTTCCCGACGATCCGCCCGAAGCCGCCGGAGAGGTATTCATTCCGCCCGAACTGCCCGAAGCACTGCCCGAAGCGTTGTCAGGCACAAAGCCGCCGTCGGCCGGTCCCATTCCTTCATGCCGCTCGGATACGCCCGCGCCAAGCTGACCGGCCTTTTGCGGCAGCATCAGGTAGCTCGTTACCGAGGTTACCCCCGGCACAGCCCGCGCCGCCTGTATGGCAAGCTGCTTTTCGGCGTCATCTTTCACAACGCCCAGCAGCACCACCCTGCCCGCATTCACTTCCGTATCTATACGGGTGGAAGAAAGCCCCTTGGTTCCGATAAGGTCTTTGCGCAGTTTTGTCGCCAGCACAATATTGCTGGTATCGCTCTTGCCCGGGGTAAACCAGTGCGGGGTGACCGAAAGCGGATTATACCGGCGGGCAATGGTCAGGGCCTTGCCCTGCATGTCCGGCGGAACCTCGCCCACCAGAAAAACATGCCTGTAAAAGCTGTATACCGCCACGGACCAGCCGCCGGTAAAACTCTCGTTCATGAGAGCCGTCTTGATCTTGGTCGCCATTCCCTTGTCGTCGGAAATGGTATCCATAAGGCGCTGATCGTCGTACAGGCCGTAACCGCCATAAGCGCAGCCGTTAAGACCGGCCAGCATAAACAAAAGCAAAATAAGCGCCAGGCGTTGCATGGTTTCTCCTTGGCTGTTTACTGCTTTTCGCGCCGGATGCGTGCGCCCACGGCGTTAAGCTTGTGCTCGATATGCTCATAGCCCCTGTCCAGATGGTAAATGCGCCGCACCTCTGTGACGCCGTGGGCAGCAAGGCCCGCCAGAACCAGTGAGGCGCTGGCGCGCAGGTCTGAGGCCATAACAGGCGCGCCCGTAAGTTTCTGCACGCCGCGCACCATGGCCGTATGGCCCGACACCTTGATCTGTGCGCCCATGCGCATCAGTTCAAGAACATGCATGAAGCGGTTTTCAAAAATGCTTTCCTCCACCACGCTGGCGCCCTGCGCCAGACACATGAGCGCCATGATCTGGGCCTGCATGTCGGTGGGAAAGCCGGGGTATGGCTGTGTTTTCACGTCCGTGCCGCGCAGGGGGGCCGCGCAGCAGCGGGCCAGCACACCGCTGCCCTGCTGCGTGATTTCCATGCCCATGCTGCGCAGTTTGAGAATGACGGACTCAAGCTCGTCATAAGGGCAGTTGTGCAAAAGAAGCTCGCCGCCCGTAATGCCCGCCGCCGCCAGAAAGGTCCCGGCTTCAATACGGTCCGGCATGACGGGGTAGGTGGCCTGATGCAATGAAGTGACGCCCTCGACCCGTATGCACGATGTACCCTGCCCGCTTATCTTGGCGCCGCAGGCACACAAAAAGTTCGCCAGATCCACCACTTCAGGCTCAAGAGCCACGTTTTCCAGCACGGTCTTGCCCTCGGCCAGCACTGCCGCCATGAGCAGGTTTTCCGTACCGCCTACCGTGGGCATGTCAAAAGTGATACGCGCCCCCGTGAGCTTGCGGCAACGGCCGATAATGTACCCCTCTTCCAGTTGAAAGCTCGCGCCCATCTGTTCCAGCCCCTTCAGGTGCTGGTCTACGGGGCGTGCGCCGATGGCGCAGCCGCCGGGCAGCGCCACGCG
>NZ_JBAIYR010000371.1:0-2292 GCF_036763145.1 Desulfovibrio sp. 1188_IL3213
GTGGGGAGACAGCCTGTATGGGGGGGCGGAAGAGTATGGCGGCCCAGACGGCTGTCTTTCCCCGGTGCTGTCCGGCGGACACCCGGCAGCAGGCAATACGGCGTGGCGTCCCGCTTTTTGTTCGCTGCCTCATGCCGCTGGATTTTTTTTGCATCACGGGGGACTGCGCCTGCCCGGTGCGGCAGTGACGGATGATCCGCCCTGGCCTTTGCCCGACACCCTCATGCAACTGGTGCGGGTCTGGCTGGCCGGAGTTTTACCCGGTGGAGCGCCTTGGCTACAGGGACGTTGAGTGCTCGAACAGTATTTTTTATATAAAAATAACATCTATAATATGTTGAAATTAAAAGCGATATATTTATAGGAAATAAAAGTTTTATTTGTCCGGTGCAGGAAGTCTTGGCACATCTTCCCTGTGAGTATACATTTGGCGGGTAGAAAGACGGCGGCCCGATGGACGGGCGATCGCCGGAACGTCAACCGGTATGGCGCGTGGAAAAGTACCATGTGAGCTGATACCGACCCAAGGAGCGAGGATGTTCCCTGCGTTGTTGCCCAAGTCCGCACCGTTTTTTGCCATGCTGGAGGAGCAGAACGGCCTTCTGCGCCGCATGGCGGGCCTGCTGGTTGAGATGCTTGAAGACGTGGCCAATATGGACCGCGTGCATAAAGAAATAGCTTTTCTTGAGGAAGCGGCTGACGTTCTGCACAGCCAGATAATCCGGGACCTGTCGCAAACCTTCATCACTCCCATTGATCGTGAGGACATCCTGCGCATCAATCAGGAGCAGGAAGAATGCATGGACTGTCTGCACAGTCTCAGCACCCGTCTGCATATTTTTGAGTTTACCGGCATACGTTTTCCCGCTCTGCAAATGGGCCGCACCATCAGCGCCATGCTGGACCTGAGCCGCCTTATGCTTGAAGGGCTGGCGCACCGGCGCGATTGTCATAAAACCCGCGCTTTCCGTAACTTGCGGGGCGAGTGCGACATGCTGCTGGCCGTGGGGCTGGCGGAACTGCTTGATGAGCAGCAGGAGATCACCGTGCCGCAGATCATGCGGACGCTCAAATGGAGTCAGGCGTATGAGCGCATGAGCATCCTGCTTGAGCAGGTCAATGCGCTGGCGGAAACCATCGAGGAAGCGGTGCTGAAAAATGTTTGATATTCCCGTGCTGCTGGCGCTCATCGTGCTGGTGGCCCTGATATTCGATTTTACCAACGGCGCGCACGACTGCGCCAACGCCATTGCCACGGTGGTATCCACCAAGGTGGTCACACCGCGTTTTGCCGTGGGGGCTGCGGCCCTGTTGAATCTTGGCGGCGCGTTGCTTGGTACCGAGGTTGCCAAGACACTGGGCAGCGGCATCGTGCTGCCCCACGTGGTGGAGGGCAGTCATGTGCTTGTGCTGGCCGCTCTGGTAGGGGCCATCAGCTGGAACTGCATAACCTGGTATTTCGGCATTCCCTCTTCCTCTTCCCACGCCCTTATCGGCGGGCTGATCGGCGCGGCAGTGGCCGATGCCGGCTTTGGCGCGCTCAATGGCGGCGGCATTGTGGACAAGGTGCTCATTCCGCTGGTGGCCTCGCCTCTGGCTGGTTTTCTGGTGGGCTACCTGATCATGTGGATTATTTTCTGGAGTTGCGCCCGCATGCACCGGCGCACGGTCAACGGCGTTTTTCGGCGGCTGCAGCTTGTGTCCGCCGCCTTTATGGCGACCAGCCACGGGCTTAACGACGCCCAGAAAACCATGGGCATCATTACCCTGGCCCTGCTCATTTTCGGCAAGATTGACGCTGTGGAAGTGCCGTTGTGGGTCAAGCTGTCCTGCGCCGGGGCCATGGCTCTGGGAACCGCCGTGGGCGGCTGGAAAATCGTGAAAACCATGGGTCATCGCATTTTCAAGCTGGAGCCGGTACACGGCTTTGCGGCTGAAACATCGGCGGCGATGGTTATTACGGGGGCCTCCATGCTGGGCGCTCCCGTGAGCACCACCCACACCATCTCGGCATGCATCTTTGGCGTTGGTTCCACCAAGCGCCTTTCGGCGGTGCGCTGGAATGTGGCCGGAAGTCTTGTCACGGCCTGGGTGCTTACCCTGCCCGCCGCAGGCGGCATCGGTTTTGTCTCTTACTGGTTGCTGCATTTTATCTGGAACTAGCCCAAAAACGCGCCGACAGAAAAATTCTGCTGCGAGAGCGGCCCACGCACTGTGGGCCGCTCTCGCTTTCTTCAGCAAAATCTTGCTCGCGGGCGGAAAGGGCTTCCGGCAGGGCAGGCCAGGGCAGGC
>NZ_JBAIYR010000372.1:0-2276 GCF_036763145.1 Desulfovibrio sp. 1188_IL3213
TGCGCCCCTGTGCGGCATGGCAAGCGGCGGCGCGGGCCGGGAAAAACAGTGTTTTTGCCCGGTGGCATTACGCCTGTGCTGTGGCAACAGGCGTTACAGGTCAATGAAAACAGAGCAGTCTTACGCGAGCATTGCTCTGCGGGACGCGCAGGCAGGTTTTCGCCACGAGGCGCAAGCGCTGCTGGCCTGCACCGTTACGCGCCGTGGTCTGCGCCGCAGACCTTGAGAATCCGTATGCTCAAAGTGACGCGCCCCAACTGTCAAAACGTAAGCAACGCCGCGCCGGAGTTGTATTTTCCAGCGCGGCGCCGTTGCTAAGTCCGGTACTGTCGAGTTCAGATACGCGCACGGGCCGCACAGATCAGTCGATACACACTTCTTTGAGAATATGCAGGTTGTCCATAGCTTTGCCGGTTCCCACAACCACGGTGGACAGGGGGTCGTCCACAACCGTGATGGGCAGCGAGGTTTCCTCGCGCAGGAGCTGGTCCAGCCCTTTGAGCAGCGCGCCGCCGCCGGTGAGCACAATGCCCCTGTCCACAATGTCCGCCGCCAGTTCGGGCGGGGTCTGTTCCAGGGCGATGCGCACGGCCTGCACAATGCTGTCCACCTGCTCGGAAATGGCCTTGCGCACTTCCTCGGAGGTGATGATGATATTCTGGGGAATGCCCGTCACAAGGTCGCGGCCCTTGACTTCTATCTGCTGTTCGGGGTCCAGCGGGTAGGCCGAGGCGATCTTGATCTTGATTTCTTCCGCCGAGGATTCACCGATGAGCATGTTGTACTTGCGCTTGACGTGGGTCATGATGGCTTCGTCCATCTTGTCGCCGCCCACCCGCACCGAGCGGGAGTACACGATGCCCGAAAGGGAAATGACCGCCACTTCGGTGGTTCCGCCGCCGATGTCCACCACCATGTTGGAGGTAGGCTCCTGGATGGGCAGATCCGCGCCGATGGCCGCTGCCATAGGTTCCTCGATAAGGTATACCTCACGCGCCCCGGCGGACTGGGCCGACTCTTTCACGGCGCGCTTTTCCACCTGGGTGATGCCCGTGGGTACGCAGATCATGATGCGCGGGCGCACCAGACGGCGTGAGTTGTGTACCTTGGCGATAAAATGGCGCAGCATGGCCTCGGTCACCTCAAAGTCGGCGATGACGCCGTCTTTCATGGGACGTATGGCCCAGATATTGCCGGGCGTTCTGCCGAGCATGCGCTTGGCGTCCTGTCCTACGGCCAAAACCACGTTGTTGCCGCGCGGGTCCTTTTTAACGGCCACCACCGAAGGCTCGCGCAGTACAATACCGTGTCCCTTGACGTAGACGCAGGTATTGGCCGTACCGAGGTCGATAGCCAGGTCGTTGGAAAACATGCCTAATGCGAAATCCAGAATCTTGGACATTACTCTAACTTGCCTCACTGTGCTGGTCTGCGTATCTTCGCTGCGAATGGATTTATCACGTCAAGTTCAAGGGCAACGCCCCGCGCCGAAGTGCGAATGAGGCGGGGGGCGGCAAAAAATCGGTAACGTCAGGCTGAAAACTGTTCTGCTAAATCGGGCGTGAAGTCAAGATGGCTGGGCCTGGGTTCAAAATCTTTGTCCCGCCGATTCTTGCCTTTTTCCGCCTTCAGGGCTTGTAAACATGCTGCGTTGGCATACTCTGGCCGTGTATTTTCGGCGTAAATACGGTACACGGGTGCAAAAAATTCCACTTGACGCGGGGGCGTCCTGTCCCAATCGGGACGGCTCGCTTTCGCGCCGGGGCTGCACGTTCTGCAATGCCTCCGGTTCTGGTTCCGGCCTGGGCGTACGCGGTTTTTCGCTTGAGGAGCAGTGGCGTGCGTGGCTTGAAAAATACCGCGCCACCGATGCCGACAGGGCCTTTATGGCCTATCTGCAGTCCTACTCCAATACGTATGGCCCCCCGGAACGCTTGCAACTTTTGCTCCAGCAGGTAGCGGCCCTGCCGGGCTGCCTCGGCGTTGCCGTAGGCACGCGCCCGGACTGCCTCGGCCCGCGCAAGCTGGACATGCTTGCCGCCTGCCAGATAAACGCCAGTGTGGGCGCCCCGGATGCTGGAAACCACTATACGCGAAATGCCCGTAGAGACAATGGGGGCAAAAAGGGCGTCGGCGGCCCGGAAAACGGCGGCCTTTCCGAGGTCTGGCTGGAGCTTGGGCTGCAAAGCGTTCACGATGCCACTCTTCGGCGCATCAACAGAGGGCATGATGCGGCCTGCTCTGAAACGGCCGTGCGGCAGGCCGCCGAGCGTGGG
>NZ_JBAIYR010000373.1:0-2262 GCF_036763145.1 Desulfovibrio sp. 1188_IL3213
GCGACAGTGGTTGTGTGGAAACAAACCGCTCGTTACACATGCTGTCTGCAAGCGTAGTTTCCTGCGTTACAACTCCTGAAGCATCCGTAACTTCCTTTGTCGTAACGGCTGAAGCTGCGCTTGCATCGTTGCGGCGGGCGACTGCTCACGCAGCCGCCAGAGCAGTTTCAAAGTGAAATTGCTCTAGCATTTTGTTGCTGAACAGTTTGCCGAAAAACGGAATGTCCTGCCGGCGCAAGGCGCTGCGACATTCCGGGCTTGGCGCGGGCGGGCAGTATTCGCCGTCATGCGGCAGCCACTCGTGCAGAATGCTATAAAGGAGCCAGAATGGACACTATTTCACGCCAGCTTTTCGAAAAGGCCCAGACTGTCATACCCGGAGGCGTCAACAGCCCCGTGCGCGCCTGCCACAATGTGGACAGTCAGCCCCTGTTTATTGCCGAGGCGCACGGCTGCCACCTCACGGACGTGGACGGGCGGCAGTATATTGACTTTGTGCTCTCCTGGGGACCCATGATTCTTGGACATGACGAGCCTTCCGTCACCCGGGCCGTGTGCGATGCCGCCCATCGCGGCACCAGCTACGGCGCTCCCTGCCCTGACGAGGTTCTGTTGGCCGAAGCCGTGGTGGCTGCCATGCCCAGCCTTGAGATGGTGCGTATGGTCAACTCGGGGACCGAGGCCACCATGAGCGCCCTGCGGCTGGCCCGTGCCGCCACCCGGCGCGACAAGGTGCTCAAGTTCGTGGGCTGCTATCACGGGCATGCCGATTCGTTTCTGGCAGCGGCGGGTTCTGGCCTTGCCACGTTTTCCATTCCCGGCACGCCGGGTGTACCCGCAGCTGTGGTGGCGGACACTCTGCTTGCTCCGTATAATGATCTGGAAGCCGTCAAAGAGTGCTTTGCCCGCCACGGCGACAGCATCGCCGCCATTATCGTGGAACCTGTGGCAGCCAATATGGGCCTTGTGCTGCCCAAGGCCGGTTTTCTCGAAGGTCTGCGCGCCATATGCGACCAGTATGAGAGCCTGCTTATCTTTGACGAGGTCATCACGGGCTTTCGTGCGGCTTTTGGCGGGGCGCAGGCGCGTTTCAAGATTGATCCCGACCTTACCACTTTCGGCAAGATCATCGGCGGCGGCCTGCCGGTGGGGGCCTTTGGCGGCAAGCGCCGTTATATGGAACTGATCGCTCCCCGGGGCGGCGTGTATCAGGCAGGGACCCTTTCGGGCAACCCGCTGGCAATGGCTGCCGGCCTTGCCACGCTGGACCTGCTCAGAAAGGCCGACTATGACGGCCTTGAAAACCGCACCCGCGCGTTTGCCCACAGCTTGCGCGACATTATCGCCGCCAAGGGCGTGCCGTTGCAGATGCCCACGCTGGCGTCCATGTTCTGCCCGTATTTCAGCGAACATGAAGTGACGGATTTTGCCGACGCGCAAAAGTGCGACCAGAAACTGTTTACCAGCTTCTACAAACAGATGCGCGCACAGGGTATTTACCTTGCGCCCTCGGGCTATGAAACCGGCATGGTTTCTTTCGCCCACACGGATGAAGACTTTAGCCGCGCGCTGGATGCGGCCCGCAAGGTGATGTTCTAAGGCGACGGACAGTTGCAGTGTGTTTTTTTATTTTTCAGGGCCGCCTGCGCTGCGGGCGGCCCTGAAGAGGACTCTTGGGGTCTGGGGGGGGGGGCAGTACCCCTCCGAGGCCCCTTTGCGCCCCCTTCGGATCATCCCTTCAGGCATCCTGTTGCCGCGCAACGGCGAGGGCTGAGCGGCTTGTGCCGCACGGGCTTATGCGTTGTGCCTGATGACCTCTCTTCGAGCCGGGCAATGCCGCCACGGGACTGGCCGGGAGAGTTGGAACAAGCAACAGCCGCAATGTGTTGTCAACCCGCTGTGTTGCGTGTGCCTCTGGCATAAGGCGGGATTGTTTCAAAAGCCATCTGCCCGATATCCGCTTTTTTTCAGGCACGCGCGGCGGAAAGCCGCCGGAGGTTTGCTTGCACCCGGTTTTTGAAAAAAATTCTCTCGCCTGCTATGCCCTGAGTCTTTCCGCGCTGCCCCTTGCCCGGCGGCTCAAGGCCCTGCTGGCAAGCCAGCCCTGGACAGCTCCGGGGGGCGATCGGCTGGAGCATTGCCGTATTTTTACGCCGCAGCGCTTTTGCCCGCCCGACGCGCAGCCTTTTACACGGCTGGGCGACTTTCTTGCCACAGCCTATCGGCAGCACGGAGCGCATATCTTTATCGGGGCCACAGGCA
>NZ_JBAIYR010000374.1:0-2243 GCF_036763145.1 Desulfovibrio sp. 1188_IL3213
GATCTCGGGCAGGTGGTGGACAGCGTAAAACAGGACAAGCAGCTTACCTGGGGCAACGGCGGCGCGCCGGGCATCACCCTGGCTGTGGAGCGCCAGCCGGGAACCAATACCGTGCAGGTGGTGGACTCCATCCGCAAGCTCCTGCCGGGCCTTGAGCGCCAGTTGCCGCCGTCCGTTACGCTGGAAGTCTTTTACGACCGTTCCGACTCCATCCGTCATTCAGTGGCGGACGTCAAGTTTACTCTGGTGCTTACGGTTTTTCTGGTGGTGCTGGTCATTTTTGTGTTTCTGCGCAACCTGCCCGCCACCATCATTCCCAGTCTGGCCCTGCCCATGTCGGTCATTTCCACATTTGCCGTCATGGCGGTGCTCGGCTACAGCCTGGACAATCTCTCGCTCATGGCCCTGACGCTGGCCGTGGGCTTTGTGGTGGACGACGCCATCGTCATGCTCGAAAACATCGTGCGCCACCAGGAGATGGGCAAGGACCCGCTGACGGCGGCCTATGACGGATCGGCGGAAATCGGCTTCACCATCGTATCCATGACGGTTTCGCTGGCGGCGGTGTTCATTCCCGTGCTGTTTATGGGCGGCATTGTGGGCCGCCTGTTCAGGGAATTTGCCGTGGTCATCATCGCGGCCATTCTGGCATCGGGCGTGGTATCGCTCACGCTTACGCCCATGCTGTGCGCCTACTTTCTGAAGGCGCGCGGCGCGCATGCCGTGGGGCGTACCGCCGGACAGGGCTTTTACGGCATGCTTGAGCGCGGTTTTGACCGTCTGAACAGCCTGTACGCGCGCTCGCTGGATGTGGTGCTGCGGCATCGCCTGAAGACCCTCACGGCCTCTCTGCTTTTGCTGGCGCTGACCGTGTGGCTGGGCATCGTCATGCCCAAGGGTTTTCTGCCCGTGGAAGACCTCGGCATGCTCGTGGCCAGCACCGAGGCCGAGCAGGGCGTGTCCTACGAGGGCATGGTAAACGCGCAGCGCAGCCTTGACCCCCTGCTGGAAAAAAATCCCCATCTGGCGGTGTACAACTCCATTGTGGGCATTGTGGGGGGCAGCCCGAGCATGAACAACGGCATACTGCTCATGCCGCTCAAGCCTCATGACCAGCGGCCCGGCATCGAGCAGGTGGCCGAGCAGTTGCGGCGCGAGCTGAATATTTCGCCGTCCTTGAGGGTCTTTGTGCGTGTGCCTCCGGCCATCAATATCGGTGGGCGTTCCTCAAAAGCCCTCTACCAGTATACGCTTTCCGGGCCGGATATGGAGGCCCTGTACGCCAGCGCCCAGGAAGTGGAAGAAGCCCTGCGCGCCCTGCCGCAGGTGCAGGACGTGAACAGCGATCTGCAATTGAAAAACCCCGAACTGCGGGTTACCATTGACCGTAACCGGGCGGCGGCTCTGGGCGTAAGTCCGCATCAGATCGAACTGGCTCTGCAATCGGCCTACGGGTCGCGTGAAATCTCGACAATTTACGCGCCAACCAACGATTATACGGTTTTTGTGGAGTTGCAAAAGAAATTCCAGCAGGACAGCGCGGCCCTGTCGCGCCTGTATGTTCGCGCGGCGGACGGCAATCTTGTGCCGCTGGACACGCTGGTAAAGATGGAGCCGGGCGTTGGCCCCATTGCCGTGAACCACAACGGCCAGTTTCCGGCGGTGACCATTTCATACAACCTGCGGCCCGGCGTGTCGCTGGGGCAGGGAGTGGCCGCTGTGGAGGCCGCCGCCAGGCCGCTGCTGCCGGATACGGTCACGGCCGAGTCACAGGGTACGGCCCAGGCTTTTCAAAGCTCTCTGACGGGCATGGGCTGGCTGCTGGTGCTGGCGATTGTGGTCATTTATCTGGTGCTCGGCATCCTGTATGAAAGTTTTATCCACCCCCTGACCATTCTTTCGGGACTGCCTTCGGCGGGCTTCGGCGCGCTTGCCACCCTGTGGCTGTTCGGCATGGACCTGAACCTGTACGGCTTTGTGGGCGTTATCATGCTGCTGGGCATAGTGAAAAAGAATGCCATCATGATGCTGGACTTCGCGCTTGAGGCGCAGCGTCATAATCCCCGGATGGAACCTCTGGAAGCCATTACCCGTGGTTGCCATGTGCGCTTCAGACCCATTATGATGACCACGGTGGCGGCGCTTATGGGCGCGCTGCCCATTGCCATAGGCATCGGGGCCGGGGCCGAGGCACGGCGACTTGAGCCGGCTCCGCTTTATCATTTTGTCTACAAAACCCATAT
>NZ_JBAIYR010000375.1:0-2242 GCF_036763145.1 Desulfovibrio sp. 1188_IL3213
CGGGTCAGCCGCCTTCCAGACATGCAGGGGCCAAAATTCCGTCCAGCGCGTGTGGTGCGCAAGACCGGACCGCAGGCGGCTTTTACGCCTCGCGCTGACATCCAGTTCCTGACGCGCCACCACAGGGCCGGAAAGCTCACCCGAAAGCAGCGCCACATAGCGCTTTTCGCACTGCCCTGCCGCTTCCGCCGCACGAAAGCCATCCGCAGCAAGAGTTGAGAGCGCCGCACACAAAAGGCCAGAAGTGCCGAAATCCAGACGCTGGAGCAGCGCAAGCTTTGCAGGGTCGAAGTCCGTACTGCCCCTGCCCTGCTCTTTTGCCCATTGCGTAACAAGGGCGGGCATCAGAGCCTCCACGCTCACACCGGCAACACCCGCCAGCGCCGCACTGTGCATCTGCGCGGGTTTGCTGAAAAAGCAGTATTCGCCCTGCCTGCCGAGCATGCGCAGCCCGCTGGCTGTGAGGACGCCGGAAGAAGGTGGGGGCGACGATAGAGACGAGGACGACGACGCCTCAGCATCTGCCAAAGACGACGGCGAAGAAAAAGAAGAAGAAGAAGAAGAAGAAGAAGAAGAAAGCGTTCCGGAAAATCCGTCACATAAAACCACCGGACTTTCTCGCACTGCCGCAGGGTGCAGGCGCACCACATCCCCCAGACGCATGCGACGTGAAGCGCTTGCGGCACGACCGTTTACGGACACGCCGCCATTTTCAATACAGCGCTTGCGCCCGCGCAAGCCCATATGCGGCAAAAGACATTCAAGGGCATGATCAAGCCTCAGCCCCGCCTGGCGTTCATCAACGCAAAGTTCCTGTACGGGCGCGTCCGCAGGGCTGCCAGTGGAAACAGCAGGGCTCGCGCTGCTTGCGGGGCTTACTCCGGAAGAAGCACCGGAAGAGGTGCAGGCTTCACCAAAGGCTGACGTAAAATTTGCATCACCTGTAGCATGTACACCAGGAGTTGCTGAAACGGCTGCGGCAGAAGGGCCGCACGCGTTGGGGGCCGCCGTTACCTCCGCTGTTGTGCCGGTGGCCGCGCCAAAAATTCCCGCATCAGAAGCCTGCGCGGTGCGGGTAGCGGGTACGCTCTTTCTGGCGGCCTGCATCGGCTGCTCACGACCGGCAGCAGTTCCCCGGCTGGCGTCCCGGGGCGTACCACTCCGCAAGGGCCTGTTCTGCTTCCTGTCACCCTGCCGGTTCCCGCAAAATTTTTTGCGCACGGGCTTCACTCATATCTCCACAGGGTTGCCGGGCAAAAGCTCCAGCAAGGCGCGCGCCGTCAGTTCCGGATCATGGTGCTGCGGATCGTTTTCGTATACCAGGGGGCGGTCAATCAGGCGCAGGCCCATATCTTCCACGGCGCGCCGGGTTTCGGAGCCAAGCCCGCCCTCATAACGGCCGTTACGCGAATCCGCCAGCACATAATGGAGAAGCCGCCCGGTGGACGCATCGGGGGCGTCTTCGCGCAGGTGGCGCAGAATCATGGCTGCCTGCCCCGCAACACCAAGGCCGAACAGTTCGGCATCACCGCCGGAATTGGGGATGAAAACCTTGGGGCAATGGGCATCAGCCACAGTGCGCCCCACGCCCTGCGGCAGAAGATTCGCAAGCACGCTGGTATAAAAGCTGCCCATAGGGTAGCATATGGCCCCTGCCGAACCCAGATATACGCTGGAAGCCGGAGCCAGCGGCGGGCGGCAGGCAGTGGCGGCAAGCCGGGGGTATTCCCTGGTGTCGAGCCGTTCCGGCTCATGTACCGTAAGAAAAAGCCGTTTTACGGGCCGGGGAAGATTTCTGAACCTGTGCTGCCCCACAAGCAGCGAGCCGTCATCCAGTTCAGCCGCCAGATGCAGACTTTCGTTCACAATAGGGCGCACCACGCCCCGCGTCTGCAGCAGACGGCTGAAAAAGGCCAGCACCGGCCCGAAATCACGTTTATGGTGCAGGTATCCGCCTGCCAGCACAAGATTGCCGAAGCAGGCACGGTAAGGGTCAAAATCCGGAGGCATGCGCTGGAGAAAAAAATTCAGATGCAGGCGCAGGGCATCGGCGAATACGCCGGGCATGCCCGCCCAGACGGGATGTCCGGCGCGGCCCGTTTCCACAAGCTGCCGCCGCAGGAACACGGCGGGATCTTCGCCCCCTGCCGAGCATTCTTCACCATCCGCCAAGAATTCCTCTTGCGAAGGCAGACGCGCGGCGCAGAAATCCAGCACCGCGGCGGGAACCACAGCGCTGTCA
>NZ_JBAIYR010000376.1:0-2240 GCF_036763145.1 Desulfovibrio sp. 1188_IL3213
GGTCCCGTGGGCGTGAGCGAATGCCTGCTGCCCTTCCTGCCCGCGCCCCGCGTGCGCAAGCGCGAAGACGCCTCCTATTTCCTCGACTACGATGTGCCGCAGTCCATAGGCTATATGGGGCCGTTCTACGGCAGCTTCGGCGTCATGGTCAAAGCGCTGGCCTACATGCTGCGCCTGGGAGGCGAGGGCCTTGCCCGCGCTTCGGAATATGCGGTGCTCAATGCCAACTATCTGAAAAAGAAGCTTGAGAACACGCTGGACATTCCCTATGCCGACAGGCTGTGCGCTCACGAGTTCGTGGCTTCGGCCCCGCAGGAAACCCGCGCTCTGGATATTGCCAAGGCCCTGCTGGACCGCGGCTTCCATGCGCCGACCATCTACTTCCCGCTTATCGTGCATGAATGCATCATGGCTGAGCCGACGGAAACCGAAAGCAAGGAAACCCTGGATTCCTTTGTGCAGGCTCTGGAAGAGATCATGCTTCAGGCCAAGAGCGATCCGCAGGCCCTGCTGGACGCTCCCGTCACGCTGCCTGCGCGCCGTATGGACGAAACCGGAGCCGCACGTAACATGATCCTTACGGAAGACATGGCCTAGCGGCAGGCCGACAGCGGCAGTTCTGCCGTAATAAGATAACAGTAAACAGCAAATCCCCTGATTTTTCGGGGGATTTGCTGTTTTTTGCGTCTTCCGCGCGGCAGGGGGCGCAGTGCCGCCGTGTGGGGCCAGAATGGCAAAAGCTGATCAGCAGGGCAGTATCGTGTTGAAACGGCCCAGATGGCGTTTTTACGCAGCAGGCACTACAGCCGTCTGCCATGAAAACAGGATGCCTGTTCTTTGGGCCGCGATACGACAGGGCACGGGGACACAAGCTTTGCCCAATGCGTGTTCTTGAAGCTGGCTTGCCTTTTGCTGGAGAGTCTCGTGGTGGCCCATAGTATGCTGTGTCGGTAGCGTAAAGGGCAAAGCGGGTCCGTGAGGCCGGTGCTTGATTGCAGACAGCCTGAAGGCAGGCAGGGGAGGCGTAAGCACCTGGAACAAGCTGAGGGCAAATCGGGGCAAATCCCGCAACAATTGCGCGTGTTGTGGCAAAAAAAGCGGGCAATGCGGCAGGCATGGTGCAGACTTGGTGCAATTTGGTGCAAAAAAGACATGAAAAAAGGGCTTACGTACACCGTAAGCCCTTGATTTCTTTTTGGCTCCCCGAGACGGACTTGAACCGCCAACCTAGTGATTAACAGTCACCCGCTCTGCCGATTGAGCTATCGGGGATCGTTCAGGCAAGGAAGTGTTTACGGAAAATCCGGGGTAAGGTCAAGCAAAAAGTGTAAAAATTACAGATTATTTTTTTATGAGCCGGGTCAATTTTTTTTCGTAGCGCTCGGCTTCACTATAAATACAGCCGCAATAAGGCTGCCGGTACAACTCAAGAGACTTGGAGCGGTCAATGCCTTCCTGCCAGTCTGCGCGAAAATCACGGTACACGAAATCCGGGCCTGTGGCCTGTGCCAGCCGCGCTCCAGCCTCGCGGATGACATCATGGGGCTGATAGCGGGAATAGAGCAGGCTGCTGCTCACAAAGGCAAAGCCCAGCCGGGCGGCAGCGGCAAAGGCCGCTTCCATGCGGCTGGTACAGCAATAGGCACAGCGCTGTGGAGCAGCATCGCGCCCGGCCACAGCGCGCAGCCATGCGGTAACGTTCCAGCTGGCATCGTCATACAAAATGGGTATGCCCAGATGGTGTGCGCACTCAGCGGCAGCGTCCCTGCGGCGCAGATATTCCGAAAGCGGATGGATGTTGGGGTTCATGTACCAGGCGGTAACTGCAAAGCCTTCATCCAGCAGCCGGGTTGCGGGCATGATGGCGCACGGCCCGCAACAGACATGCAGCAAAAGGCTGCGCGGGATGGGGGACAGTTCTTCCGATGCCGCTGTAGCGCCGCAGATAGGGGCGTCGTTTGCGAGAGAGGGCATATGAACACCGGCGTCCTCCGGAAAGTCAGGCTTTCCGGAGGACGTGCCGCTGACGCTCGTTACGGACGAACGGATATTTCCAGACATTTTCCGTAATCCTGCTCCATTTCACGCAGACTGTCGCGCTTGTGGTTGAGCAGATACAGGGCCAGTTCAGCAGAGGTGCCGTAAACGCATTTTTCCTTGCTTTCGGCGCGCAGCATGCGGCGCAGTTCGCGCAGGGCCTGAAGGGCCTGCCACTCGAGGTTGCGGCGCTGTCCGGTGCC
>NZ_JBAIYR010000377.1:0-2221 GCF_036763145.1 Desulfovibrio sp. 1188_IL3213
ATTGTCAACGATCCCGCCGCCCCGCTCAGCCGCGAGCAGGTGGACACGCTGGCCCGCGACCTGCTGTGCAACACCCTTATCCAGCGCTACCGCATCAAAAGCCGTGACCAATGGCAGGCCAGCCCCGGCTTTGAGGCGCAGGCCGCCCAGGTTACCGGCGAATCCAACGACACGGTGGAAACCATCGGCCTTTCCGGCATGGATGACGAAGCCCTCATGCAGGCCAGCCGCTCCAATACCTGGGCGCTGAACCTCAAGGAAATGCACTGCATCCGCGACCAGTTTTCCGCGCCGGATGAAGCCCGCCGCCGCGAGGCCCTCAACCTGCCCGCCAACCCCACGGACGTGGAAATGGAAGTGCTGGCCCAGACATGGTCCGAGCACTGCAAGCACAAGATATTTGCCTCGCGCATCGACTATACCGATGAAGATACCGGCCGCCACGAAGTGGTGGACAACCTTTACAAGACCTGCATCCGCGACGCCACGGCCATCCTGCGTGAGCGCATGGGCGAAAACGACTACTGCAAGTCCGTATTCAAGGACAATGCGGGCGTCATCGCCTTTATCAACGGCTACGATGCCTGCATCAAGGTAGAAACCCACAACAGCCCCTCGGCGCTCGACCCCTACGGCGGCGCGCTGACAGGCATTGTGGGCGTCAACCGTGACCCCATGGGCACAGGCATGGGCGCGGAACTGGTGTGCAATACAGACGTGTTCTGCTTTGCCTCGCCCTTCCACGACAAGCCCCTGCCCCCGCGCCTGCTGCACCCCCGCCGTGTGCTTGAAGGCGTACGCGAAGGCGTGGAACACGGCGGCAACAAGTCCGGCGTGCCTACGGTCAACGGCTCTCTGGTCTTTGACGAGCGCTTCCTGGGCAAACCGCTGGTCTATTGCGGCACGGTAGGCATTATTCCGGCTGAACTGCACGGTCGTCCCGGCTGGTACAAGAAGGCCGAAACCGGCGACGTCATCGTCATGACCGGAGGGCGCATCGGCAAGGACGGCATCCACGGGGCCACGTTCTCCTCCGAAGAGCTGCACGAGGGCTCCCCGGCCACAGCCGTACAGATCGGTGACCCCATCACCCAGCGCAAAATGTATGACTTCATCATACGCGCCCGCGACCTCGGCCTGTACAACGCCATTACCGACAACGGCGCGGGCGGCCTGTCCTCGTCCGTGGGCGAAATGGCCGAAGACACGGGCGGCTGCGTGCTTGATATTGCCAAGGCTCCCCTCAAATACGACGGCCTGCGCCCGTGGGAAATCCTGCTCTCCGAAGCGCAGGAACGCATGACCCTGGCCGTGCCGCCCGCAAAACTGGACGAATTCATGGCTCTGGCCGCCCGCATGGATGTGGAAGCCACCGCCCTGGGAACGTTCACCGAGTCCGGCTATTTTGAGGTGCGCTACAATGACCGCATTGTGGCCTCCATGCCCATGAGCTTCATGCACGAAGGCGTGCCGCAGCTTGAGCTGGAAGCCGTGTGGAAGGCGCCTGAAGTCAAAGAAATCAAGGTGGATGTGGCCGATGCGGATCAGGGCGCGTTTTTGAAGCGCATGCTCAGCCGCCTCAATATCTGCTCCAAGGAATACATTATCCGCCAGTACGACCATGAGGTGCGCGGCGGCAGCGTCATCAAGCCGCTGGTGGGCGTCAAGCGCGATGGCCCGGCCGATGCGGGCGTATTGCGCCCCCTGCTGGAATCCGATGCGGGCCTTGTCATTTCGCACGGCATCTGCCCCAAGTTCAGCGAGTATGACACGTACTGGATGATGGCCAACGCCATGGACGAAGCCATCCGCAATGCCGTGGCCGTGGGCGCCGATCCCGATGCTCTGGCAGGGGTGGACAACTTCTGCTGGTGCGACCCCGTGGTCAGCCCCACCAATCCCGACGGCCGCTACAAGCTTGCCCAGCTTGTGCGTGCCTGCCGCGCCCTGCGCCAGTTCAGTCTGGCCTTCGGCGTTCCCTGCATCTCGGGCAAAGACTCAATGAAGAACGACTACACCGGCGGCGGCGAGCGCATCTCCATTCCGCCCACGGTGCTCTTCTCCATACTGGGCGTCATCCGCAACGTTACCGCCACCCAGACCTCGGACTTCAAGAAAGAGGGCGACCACATCTATATGCTTGGCGGCACGTGGCGCGAAATGGCGGGCAGCGAAGCCGCCGATGAACTGGGCCTCAAGGGCGGGCAGGTCCCGCACGTTG
>NZ_JBAIYR010000378.1:0-2219 GCF_036763145.1 Desulfovibrio sp. 1188_IL3213
GGAACGCCAGAACGACCATGAGCGCGAGGAGCAGGCCGCTTCAGGCTCCCTTTCGGCTTCTGCCCATTCGGTTTCCGCAAATACGCCTTCCGAGACGCAGAACGCTCGCCCTGCGGATGCTCAGTCCCCGCACGGCAGCCCCGACAGGTCAAAAGACCAGGACGAAGCCCTTGAAGCGCCTCCAGCCGCACCCGCTTCCGTGCAGCAAGCGCCGTCCCCTGCGGATTCCTCCGCCTTCCCGGGAGATGCCGTGCGGCATCCCTCTCCCATGCCCCATGCGTCTCCCCACGCCGGAAGATTCATGCAGACGGACATGCCCCGCCTCAATCACCGCCAGAGGGAAATGTGGCCCCGCATTGAACAGGTTGGCAGCATAAGTCGCCAGGAATACCAGCAGATGGTGGGCGAAAACATTTCCATGCGCACGGCGCAGTATGATTTGCAGCTTTTTGTGCAGATGGGTCTGGTACGTAAAGAAGGGCGCGGCCCGGCCCAGCGTTATGTGGTCGTGCCGGGCAGGCCGTTTTCCGGCTGATTCGGGCTTTCTAACGTCATATCCGGAGCATGTTCATGGTCGGCAAACTGAAAAAATTCTTTGGCCGCAAGCCGCGCCTCTCGCGCGAGCAGGCCATGACCGCCTTTCACAGGCGATATGCCTCCTTCAAGGAACTGCTTCAGGCCAATGCGGACCTGGCCGGCATTCTGGCCGGTCTTAATGCCGCACAGCATGGCGAACGACACATGGAAACAAGCCAGGTGCGCAAGGAAGCCCGGCGTGCGATCTTTCGTTGTGACCGCATGGCCGCCGCGCTCAACGATATTTCCGGCCGACGGCATCTGGGGCTGAATGCAGCCGTACACAGCATTGCCGGGCGCATAGAAAAAGAGCTGGATCAGCGTACTCGCGGCGATGTGCCGAGCCTGACCCTGAATCTTACGGAAGTGGACGCCAGCATGGCCTACAGTGTGGGCGGCAAAAACGCCAATCTCGGTGAACTGCGGAACATGCTGGACATGCCCGTGCCGCGCGGCTTCGCCATCACCATAAAGGCCGGAACCATCTTCCTTCTGCGCACGCCGGGACTTTTCAAAAGCGTCTACTCCCTGTTGCGCTCCGTGGATCCTGACAAGCCTGACAACATCAATGCTGTTTCCCGCCAGGTGGAAAAGCTCATCCGCGAGGCCCCCGTTCCCAAAGAAGTGGAAGACGCCCTGCTCAAAGCCTGGGATCTGGCCTATGGCAATGATCCCAATGCGGTGGCGGCCCTGCGCTCCAGCGCCATTGCCGAAGACGGGGTTCAGTCCTTTGCCGGGCAATACCGCAGTCTGCTGGGCGTTACGCGCAACGACCTGATCCCGTCGTTCAAGGTTGTTGTTGCCAGCCTGTTTTCACCCCGCGCCCTGACCTACCGCGCCAGCCACGGCTATGCTCTTGATGCCATGGGCATGGGCCTGTGCTGTGTTGAAATGGTGCGCGCCCGTGCCGCCGGCGTGGTTTTTTCGCGCCACCCTGTGGATCTGCGCTCCAACAGCATTGTCATCAACGGCCTGTGGGGTCTGGGAGAAATGGTGGTGGACGGCTCCGGCACGCCGGATCAGTGGCTGGTATCAAGGGCCACCGGCAAGATCACCAAAACCACCATTGCTCACAAGGCTGTGCGCCTGCGTCTGGTGCGCCACGGATCGGGAGTTGAAAGCGAGATGGTTCCCGTACCCGACGCCCTGCGGGATGTTCCCTGCCTCAGCGATGATCAGGTGCGCCGCCTGGCGGACATGGCTATGGAACTGGAGCGTCATTACCAGTATCCGCAGGATATGGAATGGGCTGTGGACGAAGAGGATCAGATTGTACTGCTGCAAACCCGGCCAATGGGACTGGACAGCATGGCGGAAGAAAAAGCCGCGCCCATCCTCGGACATCTGCGGCCGCTGCTTTCCGGCGCGGACGTGGCCGCCAGGGGCGTGGGCTGCGGCCCCGTGGTTTTTGTGGGCGATGGAGAAGATATTACCCATTTTCCCGAAGGCGCGGTCATGCTCATGGACCATTCCTCGCCCAGCGCCATGTCGGCCATGCGGCGCGCCTCGGCCATTATCGCACAGACGGGCAGCCTCACCGGGCATATGGCGTCCATATGCCGCGAATTCGGGGTTCCCACGCTTATGAACCTGCCGGGCGTCACGGGCGTGCTCAGCGAAGGACAGGTGATCACCGTGGACGC
>NZ_JBAIYR010000379.1:0-2208 GCF_036763145.1 Desulfovibrio sp. 1188_IL3213
CGAAGCCCGCGCACGCCGTATCAAAACAGCGGTGGAAACCTGCGGCATGGCGTCTGCCGCGACCGTGCGCGAGGCCGCGCCCCACCTGAGCTACGTGCTTTACGATATCAAGCATATGGACAGCGCGGTTCATGAGGCCCGGACCGGCCAGCCCAATGCGCGCATCCTTGAAAATTTCCGCATTCTGGCAGAAGAATTTCCGGACTTGCCCATACTGGCCCGCACGCCCGTGATTCCCGGCTTCAATGACACTGCGGAGGCCATCGCGGCCATAGCCCGCTTTATCAAGCCCTATGGGCGTGTCAATTATGAACTTTTGCCCTATCATCGCCTGGGAACCCAGAAATACCATTTTTTGGGCCGGGAGGTTCCCATGGGCGAAGTGAGCCTGGACAAGGCGGTTATGGGCGGGCTGCAGAAGGCTGCTCTGGACATTTTGGGGGAGCGGGTGCAAATTCCCCGCTGATTCCCCAGCATTTTACCGGATTGAAATATGGCCGACCACTCTCAGGAACTGCTTTCAAAGCATGTGGAGCGCATCCTTGACGCCTTGCCTGAAGGTGTCTTTATCAGCGATGCCTCGGGAACCAGCCTGCGCGTTAACCGCATGTACGAGCAGTTGACCGGCCTCACCCAGGAGCAGGTGCAGGGCAAGAACGTGCGATGTCTGGTGGAAGAGGGGGTTTTTGACCATATCCTCAACCCGCAGATAGTGCGCACCGGCAGGCCCGCCACCCATGTACAGCAGCTCAAAAACGGCAAAAAGCTGGTGCTGACGGGTTTTCCTGTTTTTGACACGCGCGGTGACCTCTGTCTTGTGGTCACCTTTGCGCGCGACATAACCCTGCTGGCCCAGTTGCAGGATCAGGTGGCCGGGCAGTGCAGGCTTATTGACCAGATCAATGACCAGTTGGCGTACATAGCAAGCGAGGGCAGCAAGGCGCGTGAACCCATTTATGCCAGCCCCGCAATGGGTGAGGTGGTTTCGCTGCTGCGGCGTTTTGCCGCCACAGACGCCACTGTGCTGATTCTGGGTGAAACGGGCGCGGGCAAGGACGTTTTCGCCCGTTTTACCCACGGCCTTTCCGAGCGGCGCGATAAGATACTGCTCAAGGTCGACTGCGGCGGCATTTCCGAAACCCTTACGGAATCGGAACTGTTCGGCTACATGCCCGGCGCTTTTACCGGGGCCTCCAGTAAGGGCAAGGCCGGGTATTTTGAGATTGCCGATGGCAGCACCATCTTTTTGGACGAAGTGGGCGAACTGCCCCTGTCCATGCAGACGCGGCTTTTGCGCGTGCTTCAGGACGGCGAAATCATGCGTGTGGGGGCGTCCAGCCCGCGCAAGGTGGATGTGCGCATTATCGCGGCCACCAACCGCAACCTTGCCGAAAGCGTGGAAGCCGGAACCTTTCGTCGTGACCTCTATTACCGCCTCAATGTCGCCACGGTGCGCATTCCGTCCCTGCGGGACAGAAAGGAAGATGTGCCTCTGCTGGCCGAGCATTTTTTGACGCACTATACGGCCAAGTATCATAAAGTCATGGCGTTTATGGATGTTACCCTGGACATGATGGCCGCATATGCCTGGCCCGGCAATGTGCGTGAGTTGCAGAACATGGTTCACAGTCTGGTCATTACGCTCACTGGCCCGCTCATCACCCCGCGCGACCTGCCCGTGCAGGTTACAGGCGTAACGCACGATGCCACGCGGTACTCGGAAGATGTGCTTGGCGCCCGCCGCCCGTTGCGGGAAATCATGGCGGAAATGGAGCGCGATTTTTTGCTCAAGGCCATTGAGGTTCATGGCTCGGTGCAGCGTGTTGCGGAACTTTTTCAGGTTAACCGCAGCACCATTTTCAGGAAGCTGCAAGGCACAAGGCAGACACGATGACCCTTCACGGCGGTGCGCGCGGGATGTTCCGCACGTTTTTGCTCACGGCTGTCTGCATGACATTTTTTGCGGCAAACTCTTTGCTGTGCCGCATGGCGCTCTTCGGCACGGGCATGGACGCCGTCAGCTATACGGTTTTGCGGGCATCCTCGGCAGCCGTTGTTTTGTGGTTGTTCATGGCGCTGCGGGGGCAGCGCGTTTTGCGGCACGGAAACCGGCGCGCCGCCCTGGCCCTTTTTGCGTATATGGCCTGTTTTTCCTGGGCCTATGTCAATTTGCCCGCCGCGGCCGGCGCTCTTATCATTGCCGTGGCC
>NZ_JBAIYR010000380.1:0-2191 GCF_036763145.1 Desulfovibrio sp. 1188_IL3213
CGTTACGGTTGAAAACGCCCTGCTTTCCGGCCAGTCTTCCGGCCCGCCGGTATTCACCTTGCCGATCACCGTCTGACGGTCCACCACGCCACCCTGACCACCCTGCACAGCAGGTTCCCCGATGGACGGCTGGGCTGCGTGGGCTTCGGGCAGCGACAGAAAACTCCAAAATCCCCCGGCAGCTTTTTTGCCGGGGGTTGGCAACGTGCCGCGGGACTGCCCGGCGGCAAAAAATTCTATGTCCAGCCTGCCTGGGGCAGACCGTTGAACAATACTCGCCGCGTGGCCGGAAAGCTGAACCTGTATGCGCCCGCCCGCAGATTCCACATTTTTGACAAGCGCCCCTGCGGCAGGCAGGCCACCGGCCCGCACCAAAGACGACATATCCGCATTGGGAAAATTAATGTAAAAAATTAAGTTTTGAGCGTCAGCAGAAACCACTTCAGTCCCTTGCGCAGGAGCATCAAGGTGCAGGCGAAGCCTTTCAACCCCTTCTTCCGGGGAAAACCAGCTCCAGGCGAGCGCTTGTGCGGGAGCCGGACAAAAGATGCCGATGGTCAGCAGGAGGAAAAAAAAGATGGGTGCACAAGCCTGCCGAAAGAAAGTACGGCTGATGCGCAAGATTTCGCCGGTATGGGCGGAAGAGTGAAAACGGCCTGTGCCGGTAAAAAAGATCATGTTCACGTGCGCTTCGCGAAGAGGGTTGAATATCAGGAACCGTCATGCGCTATGCAACATATGTACCATTACGCATTACGCTTTTTGAGTTTTTCAATAAGAGTCGTGCGTTTGATACCCAGTAACTCCGCCGCCTGATTCTTGACGCCCAGGGCCTTATCCAATGCCTCGTCAATCAGGCGTCCTTCAACCGCGTCAAGAAAATCCTTCAAGGTCAGGCCCTGCGCTTCCAGCACGCTCAGGTCAGGCCAGGCAAAAATGCCCGGTTCCCGCATGGTCCCATTGTTCGGCGTCGCGATGGAAGCTGGCGAGGCCTCATTTTCATTTTCAACATTCGCGTTGGTAACATGCTCAGGCGAAAGAGTATTTTCGGCCACGCCCGGATCTCCGGTGCCGTCACAAATATCTTCCACTTCCGGCAGGGATGCAATATCGCCCACCTGATCAAGTATCTTGCCGGGCAAATCCTGCGGGCGCACCACATTTCCGTCCACGAGAATGCTCAGTCGCTCCATAAAATTTTCAAGCTCACGCACATTGCCGGGCCAGGTGTAGGCAGAAAGCACACGGCGCGCGTCGTCGTCAAGCGTGAGCACCGGCCGCTTTTTTTTGCCGCAAAAATGGGTCAGAAAATACCGCGCCAGCACAAGCACGTCGCCTCCCCTTTCGCGCAGGGGCGGCAGGTGCAGAGGGATGACATTGAGGCGGTAGTAAAGGTCTTCGCGAAAGCGCCCGGCAGCCACCTCGGCTTCAAGGTCGCGGTTGGTGGCCGCCACAATACGCACGTCCACCTTTTTACAGCCGTTTCCGCCAACGCGCTCTATCTCTTTTTCCTGGAGCACGCGCAAAATCTTGACCTGAAGACTCAGATCCATTTCACCTATTTCATCAAGGAAGATGGTGCCGCCGTCCGCCAGTTCAAAGCGGCCCGGCCGGGAACGTATGGCGTGGGTAAACGCTCCCTTTTCGTGACCGAAAAGTTCGCTTTCAAGCAGTTCTTTAGGGATGGCCCCACAGTTGATGGGAACAAAGGGCCTGTCTTCACGGCTGCTGTTTGAGTGCAGGGCGCGCACGAGCAACTCCTTGCCTGTTCCGGATTCGCCGGTTACAAGCACAGTGCTGTCGGTGGGCGCAACCTTGCCGAGAACCTTAAAAACCTCTGCCAGACTTGTGCTCTGACCAATGATACCATCTGTATTCAACGCCATGAATTTTTCTCCACCAGTAATCCTTTCTTGTGTCAATACACTGACGCGAAAAGGATTACCAGTAAAAAAGCTGTTTTGACATTCCGTTTATCCAGCCAGTATCCGTATGAACGAAAATTCCGCTATGTCCGCTCTGCCAGGCCTGCCTCCCTGCCCCCTGGACGGGGAAAAAGAAAAACTGCTTGCCGCCCTTGAGCAGAACAGCGGGCTTGTGCTCAGCGCCAGCCCTGGCGCGGGCAAGAGCAGCAGGGTTCCCCTGTGGCTGCTTGACGCCCCGTGGCGCTGCGGTCGCAATATACTCCTGC
>NZ_JBAIYR010000381.1:0-2187 GCF_036763145.1 Desulfovibrio sp. 1188_IL3213
GGTGGGGTCCAGCACCCTTGCAACGGGAACAGGCGCAATGCGCACGTTTTCGCCGTGGTTGCCGCGCACCTGTGCGCCTTCTGCGCCCAGGGTGGTCACAAGCCAGCGCGTGCTGGCGGCAATTTCTTCTTCGCTTTTGCCCGTGGCCTTGCAGATCATGTTCAGCTCATAGTCGTTGGTAATGCAGGCCAGGGAACCCCCGATAGCGTCAAGCAGCTCCTCGGCGGTCAGCACAGGCAACTGCTGGCCGGGATCAAAGATATAGGGAACGCCCTTTTCACGATAAAAACGGGGCAGCCGGCGCATGTCGTCCAGGTTGCCGGGCGATACGATGGCAATATCCCTTGCCGGGTCAAGAGCGGGAAAATCATAAAGCGCGGGCAGGCTCATGGCCCCGGGATAAAAACCCGTAATCTGGTTGCTGTTCAGGTCTGTGGTAATGTAGCACAGGGCCGTGAACACCTCGTCAGCACGACGTATGCCGTCCAGCGGCAGGCCGTGGGCCGCGAGGGTCTGTGCGTAAGAATCAAAATCGCGTCCGGCGGCGGCGACAATAACGGGCTTTTCCTCAAGCAGGGCAAGGGAATAGGCAATATTGCCCGCGCAGCCGCCCCGGCGCTCGTCCATGCCGTCCACCATAAAGCTGACATTGATCATGTGCAGCTTGTCCATAAGGATATGGTCCTGAAAATTGCCGGGGAAGGTCATGATGCGGTCAAACGCCAGAGAACCGGAAACGTAAATGGACATGAGTTCCTCTCGTTATGGGGTGAACGGATGCAATGGGCTCTGCGCCGCTGCTCAGGTTCCGCGCGCTTTCTGTTCGCGCCAGACCCGCAAGGGGCACGGTTATGCCGAAATCTTCGCGGCGCGGATTTTATAAAAAATCCGCCCGGAACAGCCAAATGTTTTCAAAACAAAAATTTTCTAGAGCCGTTTTAACTTGAAAAAATGTACATGCTCTAACGCTGCACGAAAGTGCAGCGCGCCACAACGTGGCTTGGATTCAGTCGAAAATTGCATTTTCGGCTGAATGAAAGCTTTGAAATATGAAGCATTTCAAAGTTACTCTGCCTCTAGGGCAAAGGCGGACGGCTGTTTTCCCTGATCCAGCGCAGGTACGGCTCATGACCGGCCTCTATGGGCAGGGCCACAATACAGGGAACCTCATAGCTGTGTACGCTTTTCACGGCGGCCTCAAAGGCTGGCAGCGCCTCGCGGCTTACCTGGGCCAGCAGCAGGCATTCCCCGGCATCATGCACCTGGCCGCGCCAACGGTAAATGGAGCGCGCTCCGGGCACGATATTCACCCCGGCGGCAAGATTCCGCTCCACCAGCATGCGGGCAAGATCAAGGGCAAGCTCTTCATGAGGCGCGGTAACATAGACCAGATAGGACATGATCGCTCCCGTACAGCAGATCTTTTCGAGGCAGCTTATACCCAAACACGCAAAAAACAAAGAGGGCGCGAACCGCTCCCGCCAAGGCTTGCAGGCTGCCGACGCCTGTGGCATAGGACGGACATGAGCGTGAAAAATTCCCGCCCGGCTCGGGCGCAAAAAGTTCTTGAAGCCCTGCGAGCCCGCTACCCCGCCCCCCATACCCACCTGGATGCCGAAACCGCGTGGCAGTTGCTGGTGGCTACGGTGCTGGCGGCTCAATGTACGGACGCCCGGGTCAACACCGTCACCCCGGAACTGTTCCGCCGCTGGCCCGGCCCCGCCGACCTTGTGGGGGTTCCGGTGGAAGAGCTGGAGGCGGTCATACGCTCCACTGGCTTTTACCACAGCAAGGCCAAAAACCTGCTGGGCGCGGCTGCCCGCGTATGTGAGGTTTACGGCGGCCGGATTCCCGACAGCCTTGAAGAACTCATCACCCTGCCAGGCGTGGCGCGCAAGACGGCCAATGTGGTGCTGTTCGGCGCTTTCGGCATCAATGAGGGTCTGGCGGTGGACACGCACGTCAAGCGCATCAGCCACAGGCTCGGCCTGACCGAATCTACGGACCCCGTTGTTGTGGAGCGCGACCTTATGGCCCTTTTTCCCCGTGAGGAATGGGGCGACGTAAACCACCGCATGGTCTGGTTCGGACGCGAAGTTTGCGAGGCGCGCAAGCCCCTGTGCGAGCAGTGTGAGATGGCGGATTTCTGCCCCAGGCTGGAGCCGCCCAAAACACCGCGCCCGGCCC
>NZ_JBAIYR010000382.1:0-2173 GCF_036763145.1 Desulfovibrio sp. 1188_IL3213
GCATCTGATACGTACCCACATTGCCCGGCCCGCCCTTGCGCGTGGCGGCCTCGCTGCGCACACTGCGGTCAGCCACTATGGTGGTAAAGGCAAGCCGGGTGCGGAAACGGGTGCTGGCGGTATTGAGCGGCTCCGGTGCAGTACTGTCCTTGAAGGTTACCCACACAGCGGGCAAGGCGCGGATAACGCCCTGCCAGTCGCCCATGAGTTCGCCGCCGTAAGAGGACACCAGGCGCAGGTACGGCAGCTTTGCCGCCGCAATCTGCTCTATGATGCCGTTTTCAATTTCCATGATGGGCAGCATCAGAACCTCCAGATGCGTTGGCCGGGCTGGAACTGCACGGCGGCATCGTCGGCTTCGGCGGGGTCGCTGCCGTTCTCGTCGGGTAAAAGCAGGTCTGTCACGCCCCTGGCTACGCTTTTAAGCCACGCGGTGGCTTCTTCGTAGCGCCGGATGATGCTCTCGCTCTCCTGGGCGTCACCGCCTGTCAGGTGGTAGCGCGCCATGTCCATAACAAAGCCTTTGAGCGGCTCGGGTGTATCGTCGCCGCTGACAGTCAACGGCACGGCATAGCGCGGGGCAAGGTATGTATCAGCCTCCCGGCTGGCACGGGCCAGCGCGTCAAGCACGCGCTGCCCGTCCAGCGTGGGTTGGCCTTCCGCGTCGTCAGCACCTGGGGCGAGATTAAGCATTTCGTCTTGGCCGAAGTGCGCAGTCATGCCAGCAAGGCTGCCGTAGAGCGTGGGGCCGGGCATGGCTTTAGCCTGCCTTTTTAGCCGCTTTGGCGGCGGTTTTATCGGTTTTGGCCGTAGCCGGAGCTTCGGCCTTGGGCGCGGCAGCGGGCAGATTTTCAACCGGGCCAGTACTGACATTGGCATTGCTGTCAGATTGAACGGGCGTGTCAGTGACGACAAGCTGCGGGTCAGCTTTCAGCCGCGCCAGTTGATCTTCGGTGACGCTAACGGTGCGGCCCTCGGTGTCAAAGCACATGCCGCAACGGCAACGGCGCTCAACAAGGATTCCAGCAGCACCGGGGCGGGCTTTCACGAAAACAGTTATCTTGCTCATGCCGCCCCCTACAGCCACGCGCAGTTGATGATGGTAGCCGCGTCGTAATACTTGTTGCTTTCGCCGCCGTTGATGAGCTGCACACCCACAACGTCCAGGGCTGCGCTGTAGAGCGAGGACGGAACCACCAGCAACGTGCCGGACTTGCCCCCACGGCCAAGGGCAAGAGGACGTCCGCCGTCAGCCTTGTAGCCCTGCATCAGGGCCAGAGCCTTGCCGAAGTTTGCCGCGTTCAGCGTGTCGCGGCAGCACACGGCCTGCTGCCAGAAGCCGAAGCCCGCATTGCAGCGATAGCGCACGCCGTACAGGTATTCATCCTGTGTGAAAACGTGGTCCTGTTTGGGGTCAGTGACCGCCAACAGGTCCGGCTTGGTACGCTCCTGAAAAATGAGCGGTTTGAGGGGGCGGCTGGCGTCCAATATGTACCAAGCCAAGCCGGGGTCGCCTGCGGCCGGGTCAATAAGATTGCTGACGGTAACAGCATCGCCGGTGCCGTCGACCTGGGGGTATACGGGGTGATCGGTGTCAAAGAAGTTTTGCCCGTCATAGCAAAGCGTGGTCACGCCCTTGCCCAGCAGGCCAAACACCAGTTCATCCGGGTGGGTGGCCGCGGCATAGCCCATTTCGGCCAGCAGCGGCGTGTAGACGCCCAGGTTATCGTCCTCGATATCCGTGCGCGCTACGCCCACGGTACCCTCATACAGCTTGTTGGTGATGCTGTAGCCATGTTCCTGCATGGATTTCACGGTGCGGGGGCCGACCCATTCGCGCAGCTTGGGGTACTGACCGAGCCAACCGTAGGTAGTGGACTTGGCAGTGCTGGGTACATGAGTGGCGGCAAGCGCCCATTGGCTGGGGGCCTTGGCCTTGGCGTCTTCAAAGGTCTTGCTAAAGCCCACCCGCATGGATGCGAGCAAGGGGGCGGTAACTATGGCCATGACTATTTGGCCTCCTTGGCTTTGAGGTAATCTGCTTCGGTCATGCCAAGCTGGGCGCAGACGTACTTGTCTTCCGCAGTCAGGGATGCCAAGCCGGCATCGTCGCCGGGCTGACCGCTGGCGGCGCTCTGCTGGCCCTTGAGCGCCTCAATGGGCGTCGCGGCCT
>NZ_JBAIYR010000383.1:0-2159 GCF_036763145.1 Desulfovibrio sp. 1188_IL3213
ACCTTGCGCAGGTTGTCGGCGTTCATCTCACGCAGGGTCTGCACGGCTGCCAGCACGCCTTGCGCGGCCGGCCCGTGCTGTTCCCCAACTTTTCGCTCGGCGAAGAGTATGAACATGCGCCGCCGGCGACGAATCGCCAAATCTCACCGTATCTCCCGAGCGGACGATTTCGCACCGGTCTGCCCGTCGAAGGGCTTGCGATCGAACGGGGCGACCTTTTCTATGCATGTCCGCGAGCCAGCGTCTTTTATGGCACGGCGCTCGACGCCGACCTTCGGACGCGCGGCGTAAGCACGCTTGTCATGGCCGGGATAAGCACCACCGGCGTTGTTCTTTCAAGCGTCGCCTGGGCTAGTGATGCGGACTACGACGTGCGTTTGGTCCAGGACTGCTGCTACGACCCGGATCGGGATGCCCACGAAGCTCTGTTGCGTTCCGGGTTCGGCGGACGTGTACAGGTCGTGTAATTTTCGGGCCTCGCATGATCGCGGCCATAGCCGCAGGTGGATTGGTGCGAGGCAGGGCCAGTCCAAGTCAGGGTGCGGTCATCGCGGCGCCTGCAACTCTCAAAAACCCATCGCCGTAGCGGAGGTCTTGTAATCGCATGTCATTACGCACGCCCGATTTATTGTTCACAGCGATAGCACCTGCCATTTGGGGCAGCACCTACATTGTCACCACCCAATACCTGCCGAACTTCTCACCGATGACGGTCGCGATGCTGCGGGCGTTGCCGGCGGGTTTATTGCTCGTGATGATCGTCCGACAGATTCCAACGGGAATCTGGTGGATGCGCATCTTCATCCTCGGCGCACTTAATATTTCGCTATTCTGGAGCTTGTTGTTTATTTCGGTCTACCGCCTGCCGGGCGGGGTCGCGGCGACGGTAGGCGCTGTGCAGCCGCTGATGGTCGTGTTCATCTCTGCCGCTCTGCTAGGTAGCCCGATACGATTGATGGCGGTCCTGGGGGCTATTTGCGGAACTGCGGGCGTGGCGCTGTTGGTGTTGACACCAAACGCAGCGCTAGATCCTGTCGGCGTCGCAGCGGGCCTGGCGGGGGCGGTTTCCATGGCGTTCGGAACCGTGCTGACCCGCAAGTGGCAACCTCCCGTGCCTCTGCTCACCTTTACCGCCTGGCAACTGGCGGCCGGAGGACTTCTGCTCGTTCCAGTAGCTTTAGTGTTTGATCCGCCAATCCCGATGCCTACAGGAACCAATGTTCTCGGCCTGGCGTGGCTCGGCCTGATCGGAGCGGGTTTAACCTACTTCCTTTGGTTCCGGGGGATCTCGCGACTCGAACCTACAGTTGTTTCCTTACTGGGCTTTCTCAGCCCGGGGACCGCCGTGTTGCTAGGATGGTTGTTCTTGGATCAGACGCTGAGTGCGCTTCAAATCATCGGCGTCCTGCTCGTGATCGGGAGTATCTGGCTGGGCCAACGTTCCAACCGCACTCCTAGGGCGCGTATAGCTTGCCGGAAGTCGCCTTGACCCGCATGGCATAGGCCTATCGTTTCCACGATCAGCGATCGGCTCGTTGCCCTGCGCCGCTCCAAAGCCCGCGACGCAGCGCCGGCAGGCAGAGCAAGTAGAGGGCAGCGCCTGCAATCCATGCCCACCCGTTCCACGTTGTTATAGAAGCCGCATAGATCGCCGTGAAGAGGAGGGGTCCGACGATCGAGGTCAGGCTGGTGAGCGCCGCCAGTGAGCCTTGCAGCTGCCCCTGACGTTCCTCATCCACCTGCCTGGACAACATTGCTTGCAGCGCCGGCATTCCGATGCCACCCGAAGCAAGCAGGACCATGATCGGGAACGCCATCCATCCCCGTGTCGCGAAGGCAAGCAGGATGTAGCCTGTGCCGTCGGCAATCATTCCGAGCATGAGTGCCCGCCTTTCGCCGAGCCGGGCGGCTACAGGGCCGGTGATCATTGCCTGGGCGAGTGAATGCAGAATGCCAAATGCGGCAAGCGAAATGCCGATCGTGGTCGCGTCCCAGTGAAAGCGATCCTCGCCGAAAATGACCCAAAGCGCGGCCGGCACCTGTCCGACAAGTTGCATGATGAAGAAGACCGCCATCAGGGCGGCGACGACGGTCATGCCCCGGGCCCACCGGAACGAAGCGAGCGGGTTGAGAGCCTCCCGGCGTAACGGCCGGCGTTC
>NZ_JBAIYR010000384.1:0-2156 GCF_036763145.1 Desulfovibrio sp. 1188_IL3213
GACGGCTCGGCAACGCTGCGCACCAGCGTTTCAGCCGTGGCCGGCGGCAGCGGCAGCGGACAGGGATCCAGCGCCTTGCCGTACAGGTGGGAATCCGTTTGCAGCACACCAGCCCTGTCCACAAGAAAAACATCGGTTTCCTGCTCCGGGCCTACGGAAAACAGCACCTGCTGCAAGCGCAGCGTGTCCACGGCCACGCGCAGGGTCCACGAAAGCCCGCTTTCCTCCATCCTGTGAACGGCTATGACCATATGCGGGTAGCCGCGATAGCCGAGAAACACGTTGCTCATGTACCGGCTCTTGATTTCCGCCTCGCGCAGCCAGGGCTTGCCCGCATAGTCCGCGCCCCTGAGCTTGTACGGTCCCACATAGGAAATCTGCATGCCTTCGGCATTGACCAGCCCCATGTCCACAAAGCCCTGAAATTCGCTGCGCAGCGACAAAAAAACCCGGTTCAGCGTACGCTCGTCCGCCAGATCCTTATAGGAGTATGCATGAGCGATAAAGCTTACCGTGGACTCCCTTTCTCCCAGATAAAGTTCAAGCGCCGCCTGCGACTTGCGGGCCAGCGCGTAGAGGGGGCTTTCCATCTCCCGCTCAAGAGTTCTCGTGTACTGCATGTGGCTGATGCCGGACAGCAGGAGCAGGGGCGTAACCGACACAGCCACCATAAGTATGGTCATAAGCCGCCGCAGAGAGCGATACCGGGCCGGAGACACGGCCTCAGGCACTTCCAGCAGATGGGCAAAGGCGTTTTTTATGGCGGCGAACATGCTTCCTCCGGGCTTACGCGCTGGACGCAAGCTTCAAACGTGCTTTCTCACGGTGCAGCCCTTCATATGCGGGACCAGACGTATACATAACTGAGCATGAAGGGCCTGACAGATGTTCCGGCAGACGCCCGATCCGCCTTGCCCAGCCCTCCCGTTGCGCTGCCGAAAAAGCTGGCGACAACGTGATCACTTGACCGGCTGGCCTAAGGGTCGAAGGGCCGGAGGACAGGAAGCACCCGTGACGTCACGCTCTAATGCGCTCCGGCCACCAGTACGCCGGAAGCCGCAAGACTCAGCACCAGCACCTCGGCAATGGCGATACACATCATAAGCCACTGCCTGCTCCGGGCCAGAGTCCAGGCAAGCTGCACAAAACAGAAGATCGTCAGGGCGGCAAG
This sequence comes from Desulfovibrio sp. 1188_IL3213, assembly GCF_036763145.1. Taxonomy (NCBI): domain Bacteria; kingdom Pseudomonadati; phylum Thermodesulfobacteriota; class Desulfovibrionia; order Desulfovibrionales; family Desulfovibrionaceae; genus Desulfovibrio; species Desulfovibrio sp. 1188_IL3213. The sequence goes on from NZ_JBAIYR010000384.1 coordinate 1,172, forward strand.
AAAGGCTATGCCCAAAAAATTGCATATGTCGCCCTTGCCCACCAGGGCAAGCCAGCCCCACCCCTGGGGAATATTCCCCGCCGCACGGTAGTCCGCAGCGCTGTGAACCCACAGACGCGGCAGCTCATCCAGGGCTATCTGCGGCTCCAGCACCCCGAAGACGTAGAGCGCGTAGGTCACAAGCATCATGACAAAGCCGATGAGCGAGCCGTAAAACAGCATGTCGGCATAGCGCACCTGCGCCGGGGAAGCCTTGATCTCGTTCTTAACATCCACAGTATTCATACTATCCTCCCAAAAAGTCCAGTCCGGTCAGGAAATTTACCAGCCAAGCCCCTTCATGAGAGCTTTGGCGCCGGAAAAAAGGAGCACAAAAATCACCATATAACGGATGAACTTGGGCTTGGCCACGGCCAGCAGGCGAACGCCCACCACAGAGCCGAGCATAAGCCCCACAATGGACGGAATGGCCATGAGCGGGATGACGCAGCCCTGATTGAGATACACCCAGGCCGCGGAAGTGTCTGTGATGGAAAGAAGAAACTTGGACGTACCCACGCTCACCTTGAGAGGAGCGCCCATAAGCAGGTTGAGCACCGGAACGTTGGCCCACCCGGCCCCAAGGCCGAACATGCCCGCCATGATGCCGATAACAATGAACAGCAGCAGCCCGGCAACCGTGCGATGGGTTTTCCACTCCACCACTTCGCCGGTGCTCGGTTCAAGAAATACGCCGTTCATGCCAAGGGCCAGGCCCACGGCATCCTGTTTTGTCACCACGGGGCGCACGGAGTTTTTAGACAGCAGCAACAAGACGGCAATGGCAAGAATGGTTCCGCCAAGGCAGGTCTGGATGATGTGCGTGGGCAGGGCCAGACCCAGCATGGCCCCTACAATGGCACAGGCCGAGGCAATAAGCGCTACGGGCAGGGCCAGACGCAGATTGGCGAAATTGCGGCGCAGCAGGCCCGGACCGGCGGCCAGC